>DXIM01000008.1 GCA_019112895.1 Candidatus Stackebrandtia faecavium | reverse complement strand
ATCGCCTCGTCGTATTCGCGCCGTGCGCGTGCGCGTTCCTTCAGCTGCGCAGTCACCGTGCGGTCTGCCGCGGTGAACACCATGCTCGTCGTTGCGGCGCGGTCCGGCAACGGAAAGATGTAGGTGGCCTCGATCGACTCGCTGTGATCATTGTGGAATTCCTGCGTCATCACGGCGCGAAACGACATCCCGGTCACATCGGCATCGATCGCGAGCCTTCGCAGCGGCAGGTTCCCTTTCGCGGTGTGCAAGGCCCCGACTCCGCCTTGAGGCTCGCCGGCGGGTTCTGCTCCCAATTCACCGATTGTGATGGTCATGGTCAGGATCTCCTTGCTGTATGAGTCCGCGCTCGGTCAGTTCCGCCATGACGGCTCCAGCTGCTGCCGCGATCGCTGCCGCATCACCGGGTTTCGGCGGTTGGCCGGCGCGCACCAAAATGGTGACGTCGTCGCTGACCTCGATGCCGTAGGACAGCGTCGGTCGAGCCGAGGGCGCTTCGTCGCGCACGTCTGGTTCGAGTTCTTCCCGCGGCCCCGGTTTCCAAAACTCCCGCGTCGCGTGCCGCACGGTTTCCGGCGTCGCGTCTTGTTTTCGCGCCAGTCGCGTCGGTACCGCCGCCAACTCCTCCAGTTCGGCGTCGCTGCATCCGCTGAGACGCTGTTGCACGTGCGCCAACGGCATGCCTTGGCTTTGCAACCGCTTGATGGCGACCAACTGATGCAGATGACGCGTGCCGTAATAGGCGGTGCGCCCCCGATGTTCAAGCGGCGGATCGAGCAACCCCGTCGTGGTGTACCAACGGATTGCGCGAACGTCGGGGACCCTACGCACCCGTCGGTTACCGGACGCCGCATAACCATCGGCCAGGCATGCGGCCACCTGGTCGGCGAGCTCGCCGATGCGCCAGGGTGCCTTATCATCGACCACACGCCAACGCTAACACTGTTATATGACAGTGTCACATAATGGGCGACACAAAAAAGCGGCGCGACACCGGAGACCTCCGATGCCGCGCCGCCCGCGCGTCACGACGCGCTACTGCTCCTTCACCGCGGGCTTGGCGTCGATCTTGGCTTCCTTACGCTGCTGCGTCGTAATCGGCGTCGGCGCGCCCGTCAACGGGTCGTGCGCGCCGCGGCTCTTCGGGAACGCGATGACCTCCCGGATCGAATCCGACTTCGACAGCAAAGCGCAAATGCGGTCCCAACCGAACGCGATCCCGCCGTGCGGCGGCGGGCCATACTTGAACGCCTCCAACAGGAACCCGAACTTCTCCTGTGCCTCGTCGTCGTCGATACCGAGCACACTGAAGACTTGACGCTGCATCTGCGCGTCGTGGATACGAATCGAACCGCCGCCGATCTCGTTGCCGTTGCAGACGATGTCGTAGGCGTAGGCCAGCGCCTCTCCCGGATCGTCGACGAACTTCGACGCCCATTCGGCGTTGGGCGAAGTGAACGGGTGGTGCAACGAGGTCCAGCCACCCTCGTCATCGCGGCCGAACATGGGCGCGTCCACGATCCAACAAAACGCCCACTGCGATTCGTCGATCAGTTCGCAGCGGCGGCCGATCTCCAGGCGCGCCGCACCCAAAAGCTCGAGCGCTTCCAATTTGTCAGGCGAAGCCGCGAAGAAGATCGCATCGCCTGGTTTCGCGTGAGTCTGAGCGGCCAGCCCCTCCAGGTGCTCGGCCGACAGGTTCTTGGCCACTGGCCCGCGCGCCTCACCGGTGGAGGCGTCCAACAGCACGTATGCCAGCCCCTTAGCGCCGCGTGCCTTCGCCCAGTCCTGCCAGGCGTCGAGTTCCTTACGGGTCTGCGATGCACCGCCGGGCATCACAACTGCGCCCACATGGCCGCCGGCGTCCAGGGCCGATTTGAAGACCCGGAAGTCGGTGCCGTCGAGGTAGCGCGACAAGTCGACCAGTTCGGCTTCGAAACGCAGGTCGGGCTTGTCCGACCCGTAACGGTTCATGGCTTCGTGCCACGTCAAGTGCGGGATCGGCGTCGTGACCTCGTGCCCCGCCAGCTCCTTCCACAATGCTGAAACGACCTTCTCGCCCAGCCCGATGACTTCCTCCTGCGACACGAAAGATGCCTCGATGTCAAGCTGCGTGAACTCCGGCTGCCGGTCGGCACGGAAATCCTCGTCGCGGTAGCAGCGCGCGATCTGGTAATACCGTTCGAATCCCGAAACCATCAGCAGCTGCTTGAACAGCTGCGGCGACTGCGGCAATGCATACCAGTTGCCGGGCTGAAGCCGGACCGGCACGAGGAAGTCGCGCGCGCCCTCGGGCGTCGAACGCGTCAACGTCGGAGTCTCAATCTCCATGTAGCCCTCGTCATGGAGCAGGTTGCGGGCGATGCGGTTGGCTTCGCTGCGCAGTCTCATCGCGCTGGCCGGCCCGCTACGTCGCAAGTCCAGGTAACGATGACGCAGGCGCACGTCCTCGCCGACATCGACGTAGTCGTCGATCGGCAACGGCAGAGCGTCCGACACCGACAGCACCGTGAGTTCGTCTGCGACGACCTCGATCTCGCCGGTACCGATATCAGGGTTCTCGTTGCCTTCGGGCCGACGCTGCACGACTCCGCGAACCTGCACGCAGAACTCGTTACGCAGTTCATGCGCAGCTTCGGCGGCTTCGCCTTCGCGGAAAACCACCTGGACGACGCCAGAAGCGTCCCTCAGGTCGATGAACTCGACTCCACCGTGATCGCGACGCCGAGCGACCCAACCGGCCAACCTGACAGGGGTTTCAATGTGGGATGCACGCAGCTCGCCAGCGTTATTCGTGCGGTACACGGCAGGTGGACTCCAAAACTGATGTCGAACGGATTGAAATGGGCGGTCAACGCGCCCGTCGTCCATGGTACGAAGTCGGTCTCGTCGATACGCAGGCGGTGGAGCGCGGCCGGACCTAGGCGTATGCGCGAGTGGGTCTAAGCCGCACCACCGCTGCCCTGCGTGGAATATGGCGCCGACACCCAGACTTGGCGATGGTCATCAGGTGCGTATCTCGCCGCGTTCGAGCCGTACAGTGCTCACCGCAATCGGCGCAGCCGTGAGGATGATCGAGGCCACCGCGAGGGATGCAAGAACGGTCCCCGTGATCGTCCCGGTATCGGCGAAGGTTGCCGTACCCAACTGCGTAGCGCGCGTAAGTGTCGCATATGGACTTATGAACACTGTGGAACCGAACTCGGCCACCAACATCACAGACGACGCGCAGGCCGCGAGAAAGGCAACGAGTACCGGACCGGCAAATGAGCGCATCCGCATGGACAGGAACGACTGGAACGCCGCGACGGGTACGGCCGCGGCGATGATCATCACTGTCGCCACGAGATAGCGCCACGGAGGGAATCCGGGCAGACCGAAGGCAAATACACCAATAATGACGACAGTCGCCACGGCTATGAGCTGCATTACGGTGGCCAGCACAGCTATTGCGGCCGTTTTCGATACGACTATGCGCAGGGAGGAGGTCGGCCCCGCGCTGAGCGCATTCCAGTTGCTACCGCGGTGCTCAACCCGCCAGACCAGCGAGGCGAGGATCGCGATCCCCGCCGACAAAGGGAACAGGCCGTAGAAAACGAACGATCGCAGCCACAGTGTGTGCCAGCCGTCCTCGAGCCGGTTGCCGTCGATGAGGCTCATCAGCGACCCGGCCAACACCAGCACGACCGGCAATAGGACCACGACAACCCAGCTCATGGAGCGTTTGAGCTTGATGAATTCGGCGCGTATGGCGTACATGTCAGACTCCTTGACCCTCGAAACGGCGAGTGAAGTTCCAGAACACCGAGGCGGCAACGAGACCCAAAACGGCGATGCTCGGATAGGACGGTGTTAGCGCGACGAGGTGCGCGTCGACGTAGCCGGACGCAGCGGACAGGCTGTAGTACCCCCATGGGGTCACGTGCGCGAAGCCAGCCGGGGCAGCGCCCGCGAACAACGCGACGACGGTGCCGAGTAGGCCCACTCCGAGACCGATGAGCTGGTTCTCGAAGCGCGCCGAAAGGCCGATGTGCAGTGCGACGAGCACGAGATTCACGACGACGACCGCGGCGGTGAACCCGATCCACCGGGTGGCGGGGAACGACGCGGTGATGCCGACGAGAAACCCCGTTGCCGCGATGACGCCGCTGGCCGTAGCCGTCGCGGCAGCGACGATTCCGCCCAGCGCCGCGAACTTGGCCCGGCACAAGAGCCCCGGGGTGACGCCCGATGTCGCGGACAACAACCAACCGTTGCCGCGGTGTTCGACATCCACCTGCCGGCTCGCCACCACCGCCAACAGCAGCGGCGTGATCAGCGCGATCCCGGACGCGGCACCGCCCAGCAGGGTGTTCCACGATGCCTCGGTGGTCCGGTCGAAGTCCGGGCTGATAAAGGAAGTGCACACGCTGATCGTGGTCACGGCGACCAGCCACGCGACGGCCAACAACCCCACGTGCAGGTGTCGCATCTTCCGGAATTCGTTGCCGAGCACTGTCGTCCTCATAGGTAACCACCTCCGGTGAGGTTCATGAATACATCCTCAAGCGACTGTTGTTCGCGCCGCACCCCGTATACGCCCACCCCGGCGCCGACGACATCGGCGACGGCGCGCGACACTGCAACGTCGTCGGCGTCGGGCAGGCGCACCACGGTGCGGTTCTCCAGCGTCGAGCCGTACCGTTTGGACAAGCAGTCGTGCGCGCGATGCGGGTCGGTGCAGTCGATGAGCACATCCGGTGTCGCGGCAGAGAAAAGCTGATCGCGAGTGCCTTGGAAGATCATGCGGCCGTGACTGAGGATTCCCAGCATCGTGACGGTCTTATCGATCTCGTCCAGCAAATGCGAAGACACCATGACCGTGACCCCGTTGTCAGCCAGGTGTTTCCACAGGTGCCGCATCTCCTCGATACCGGCCGGATCGAGACCGTTGGTCGGCTCGTCCAAAATCAGCAGTTTCGGCTGCCGAGCCAGGGCCATCGCGATCCCGAGGCGCTGTTTCATGCCCAAAGAGAACTCGCGGACCTTCTTGCTCATCTGCTTACGCATCCGCACCAACTGCACGGCAGTATCGATCTGTCGATCGTCCAAACCGAGAAGCCGTTGCACGATGCGCATGTTTTCCCAGCCCGTCAGGTGCGAATAGCCGGGCGGTGACTCGATGAGCGAGCCTATGCGCCCCAACAATTCCCGCCGGGTCGCGCGGGTCATCGGGCTGCCGAGGATCTGCACGTGGCCGCTGCTGGGATGGACCAGCGACAGCAGCATCTTCATGGTCGTGGTCTTGCCGGAGCCGTTCGGCCCGAGGAAGCCGTAGACGCACCCTTCGGGTACGCGCAGGTCCAGATCCTGAACCACGGCACAATCACTGTACTTTTTGGTCAATTTCTCGGTAGTGACGACGAATGACATGGCCCCAGTCTCGCCACGCCTGCGGCCGGAAACGTCTAGCTGCGGGACGATTCTTCGCTACCCGGTTCGCTTACCGGCTGGGTCGGCGCTAAGCACTGTGCTTAGGCCAATGGATCAACGGCGACGAGTCGCGGCCAGTCCCGTCTGGTAGGCCATCACGACGGCCTGGACCCGCGCAGCTCGAGCTTGGTCAAAAATGCGGGCGACGTGCACGCGCACCGTGCTTTCGGCTATCGCCAACCGGTGCGCGATTTCTTCATTCGACAGGCCGAGGGCAATGAGTTCAAGCACTTCGCGCTCGCGAAGTGTCAGCTGCGACAGGCCGGGGTGGCCCCGTTCTTCCCCAGACAAGGTGACAGGCGGTTGCGAAGCGAAATGATCGAGCAGTCTTCTGGTCGTGCTCGGCGCGACCACGGCTTCACCGCTGTGCACATAGGTGATCGCGGCTGCTAGCTCGTGCAAAGGGACGTCCTTCAACAAGAAACCCGAAGCCCCTGCCCGGATGGCGTCGTATGCGTATTCGTCCAGGTCGAACGTGGTCAACACCAGGACTCGGGGGCCACCGGATTCGCATATGCGCCGCGTCGCCTCGACGCCATCCATTCTCGGCATCCGCACGTCCATCAACACCACGTCCGCCTCGACGGTCCGCAACACGTCCAGTGCGGTATCACCATCGTCGGCTTCACCCACAACCTCGAACTCCGGTCGCGTGCTCAGCACCATCCGAAACCCGGTTCGGTACATCTCCTGGTCGTCGACCAACACCAGTCGGATAGTCATGTCGTGTCTCCAATCGGCAATACCGCCGTAACCTCGAACCCACCGTCGGCACGCGGCCCGGCCGTCAACGATCCGCCGTACGCGGCCGCCCGTTCCCGCATACCGATCAGACCGTGCCCGGCACCGCCTTCGTCGTCACCAGTCGCATCCGGTTCATGACCGTCATCGGTCACTCGCAGTTCGACCTGGTCGTCGCCGTAGCGCACCCGGACAGTGACCAGGCTCAAGATCGGACCGCCATGCTTACGGGCATTGGTCAACGCTTCCTGCACGATCCGGTACGCAGCCAAGTCCAGATCCGGCGGGATCGTGCGCGGAGCTCCTTCTACGGTCGCATCGACGCGTAGGCCGGTCGACCGGGCATCGTCGACGAGGCGGTCGAGTTGGTCGAGACCTGGCTGCGGGGCGCGCGTCACCGCATCGTCGCGCAACACGCCGAGCATCCGACGCATCTGAGTCAGTGCATCCCTGCCGGTGTCGCGCACTCGTGCCATCGCCAACGCCGCCTGCCGCGGGTCGGTTTCGGCCGTGTGCGCAGCCCCATCGGCCATCACCACCATCGTGCCGAGACTGTGCGACACGATGTCGTGGGTTTCGCGGGCAATACGCGCACGCTCCTCCGCGGCCGCCACCCGCGCCCGTGCGTCCCGTTCGCGTGCCAGCTGTCGGTTCAGTTCACGCAACCGCGCGACATGTCTGCGCCGGGCTTGAGTGAAAAGCCCCACCGTCGCCGAGAACACGACGGCCAACACGAGCACTCCCACTTCGCCGATACGCAGGTAACCACTGCGCAACACCGGCCCGGCAGCCACGATCACCCATGCGACCACGAGAGCCACGGCCGGCACGACCCAGGTTCCGTCCACGCGGGTGCTCAAGAAGTACAAGCTCGCCCCGAGCACGATGAGCGGGCCCGGTGCGATCCCGGCGCCCAACACGATGTACCCGCACGCCGCGACGAAAATGGCGATCGCGGTGGCCACGACCGCGGCATGCCGAAGCACGTAAAGCACACAAATGGAGGCCGACAACGCCAGCAGTGCGATGAAAACGGGAAGCGCCACCGTCCCGAAACCGACATACAGGCTCGTCACATACATCGCGTCGTACAGGAACACCGCTGTCGCGACCACGACATCGAGCAACAATGCATGCCGGCCGACCCAGCGTCCGACCGGCGTGTGGGCTTCCACCGGCGGCGGATCCGGGGCTTGACCTCCGCTACGGTCCAGCAGCTTGCGCATGCCTACCGACCCTATAGCCCGGTTGTGGTGTGTCGCCCTCTCCTCCCTAAAGGGAGGAGATTCCCGCCCGCCGCTCATTCCACGCACGCGGCTCGCCTCGGGTTACCGCATACACGTCCAAGCCGCTAGTGCGACTCGGGCGGCATCCAATCGGACCCGGCGGTCGCATGTTTCGCGTAAACACTGTCCGGGACCGCACGCAGTAGATTGTCGCGGATCGAGGCACCGAACCTTCCACGACCGCTGTAAACGGTCCCCATGCGCAGTGCGACCTTGGCGAGCCTTGTGGTCCGCTCGTACCGTTGCCGTTCGTATTCCGCGAGACCGTCACCAAGTGGTTTGTCGGTGAGGCACGCACCGAGAGTCACAGCATCCTCGAGGGCCAAGCCGGCTCCCTGACGAAGTTCCGGCAGCATCGCGTGCGCCGCGTCACCGACGAGCGCCGCCCCGCAGGTGTCGTTCATCTGCGTATAGACGCCGGGCATCGGGCGAAGGTACGACACGCGTTCCTGCTGGACCTCTTCTGGACGCGTCGCCGCTATCAGCTGCGGGATCGGGTCATGCCAACCATCGAACCATTCGCTCAACAGTTCGTGGCGCACGTGTGCGGGTTCCGGCCGTGGGCCTCCCCGCACGATCGCGGTCCACGAGGCTCCCCGAGGCAGTGGCTCGTACCAGAATCGACGGCGGTTGGGTCCTTGAGTGTGACAGCCCTGGTCCGGCAGCTCGGGAACCCGATGCGACGGGATGACGGCACGAAACACCACCGAACCAGCCGATTCGACCTTGCTGGTGTCATCGATACCGCCGCGCACAGAGCTGAAGATTCCGTCCGCACCGACGATCAGATCGGCCGGCCAGCGCCGCGACGCGTCCCCGGCAGCCGATTCGACGAGGTCGAGATGCGTCGCCGTGACGCCACTGTGCACTTCCACGTTGGTGCCCAGCGCGGCCACGAGACCTTCAAACAGTTCCTGGCGTGACACGGCTACCGGCTGCGGCCCGAGCCGTGCCGTCGTCTCCGACAATGGCACGGTCGCCAGCAAATGCCCGTCGTGGCGCCGTAGCCGACCTGCGTCCAACGGCAACGCGATCGCGTCGAGCACCAGCCCTAGGCCGAGAGCTCGCAGTGCGCGCACCGCGTTGGGTTGCAGGGTCAATGAGGCCTGGTCGCCTTTTAGTCGCTCGTTGCGTTCGAGCAGCGCCACGCGCCAACCTGCGCGTTCCATCGCGATTGCCGTGGCGAGTCCGGCGATCCCAGCGCCGACGATGACGACTCGTCGCTGGTGAGACATCGGCTACGACCCCGAGCCCTCGCCGGAGGGCCCCTCTTTCGACGTCGACTCGGCGCTGTCGTCATCGTCGGAGTCTCCTCGCGATCCGCGTTCGCCCGGTCGCGTCTTCTTCCCGGAGTCCGAATCGGTGTCGGGCTCCTCCGTTTTCTCGGAATCCTCGACGTCGCGGCCAGAATCGGCCATGTCGAACCCCTGTGCCTGGGGCGAGTCCCATTCGACCGGTTGCAACAAGCCGGCGGAATCGGTGACCAGGATCAGTCGCTTGCCCTGGACGCGCAGCAGGTAGATCACGGCACCGACCATCATCGCCAGCGCGACCCATTCATTGACCCTCAGGCCAAGGAATGCATGCGCGACGTCGATGCGTCGGCCCTCAATCCAGAACCGTCCCAGGCCGTACAGCCCGACGTAGACCGCGAATGCTCGCCCCATGCCGAACTTGAATCGCTGGTCGAGCTTCCAGATCACTCCGGCGATGCCCAGGTTCCACACCAATTCGTATAGGAACGTCGGCTCGTAAGCCTGCGCCCCGCGGAATTCACTGGGGATGCTCGTTTGATGTAGCGGACTGATCTCCAGGCCCCACGGCTGCGATGTCGGCTTGCCGTACAACTCCTGGTTGAACCAGTTGCCGAGGCGCCCAATCGCTTGCGCCACCGGCAACGCGGGGGCTATCGAGTCGGCGATCATGGAAAACGGCACGCGAGTGCGACGGCAGGCGATCCACACGCCCGCGCCCCCGAGCGCGACCGCTCCCGGTATGCCCAACCCACCGTTCCAGATGTACAGGGCCGCTATCGGGTCTCCGCCTTCGCCGAAGTATGCGTCCGGTGAGGTGATGACGTGGTAGATACGACCGCCGATGATGCCGGCTGGCACGGCCCACACCGCCAAGTCCAGCACCGTCCCTTTCGGTGCGCCGCGACTACGCAACCGCGCTTCGGTGATCCAGCAGGCGGCGACGATGCCGGCGATGATGCACAGTGCGTACGCGCGCAACGGAAGTGACTCAATGCCTATGGCGCCCAGGGGAAGGGGAATTTCCCAAACACTGGTGCTTGGGCTCGGTATCAACGCGTAGTCCACGCCGCCACGTTACCGGGTCAGGCTGTGGGGGCTGACGCGCCATCGCGCAGTTCGCGTGTCAGCTCCGAAAGCCGACGCATCGCGTCAGCTTCGTCGTCGTGGTCCTGCAGGCAGGAGATCATTGCCGACCCCACGATCACCGCGTCGGCGTACTGCGCGACCGCGCGCGCATGGTCCCGGTTCCGCACGCCCAGCCCCACACCGATCGGTAGTCGGGTGGCTTCGCGGGTACGCGCGACAAGGCTCGGCGCGGCCTGCGAGGTCTGATCGCGTACCCCGGTCACCCCCATAATGGATTGCGCGTATACGAATCCCCGGCTGACGGCGACGGTCTGCGAGATCCGTTCCTGCGTCGAGCTCGGCGCCACCAGGAATATGCGATCCAAATCGTGCGCATCGGAGGCCGCTAGCCACTCGTGGGCTTCCTCCGGGATCAAGTCCGGGGTGATCAACCCGCTGCCGCCCGCGGCAGCCAGGTCGCGCGAGAAGGCTTCCACACCGTACTTTTCAACCGGATTCCAATACGTCATGACGACGATCGGCACGCCGTTGCCGGAGACCGCTTCGACGATGCGCATGGCGTCTTTGGTGCGAAAGCCCCGGGACAACGCATCCTGTGTGGCGCGCTGGATGACGGGACCGTCCAAGACGGGATCGGAGTACGGCATCCCGACTTCGATGATGTCGCAGCCGGAGTCGATGAGGACACGCATCGCTTCTATCGACGCAGCAACACTGGGGAAACCGGCGGGCAGGTATCCCACCAATGCGGCGCGGCCCTCGGCCGCCGTGGCCTTGAATCGTGGCGTCACGCTCATTGCGTCTCCCCCGCTTCGAGACCGAAATAGTTCGCCGCGGTCTCCATGTCTTTGTCGCCGCGCCCGGACAGGCACACCGCGATCGTGGCCTCGGACCCGTGTTGTCGCCGCAGTTGAGGCGCGATCTTGATGGCGCCCGCCACCGCGTGCGCGCTTTCCAGTGCCGGAATGATGCCCTCGCTGCGACACAGGAGCGAGAACGCGTCCATGGCTTCGGAGTCTCGCACCGGTGTGTAGGTGACGCGTCCGGTGTCTTTCAGCCAGGCGTGCTCCGGCCCGACCGACGGGTAGTCCAGACCAGCCGAGATCGAGTACGACTCCACGATCTGGCCATCGTCGTCCTGCATGATGTAGCTGCGTGCCCCGTGCAGGACACCCGGACTTCCCAGGGCCAGCGTCGCGCCGTGTTTGCCTGCCGCATCGCTTTCGCCCCCGGCCTCGAAGCCGTACAGGGCGACATCCGCGTCATCGATGAAGCTGTGGAACATGCCCATCGCGTTCGAGCCGCCGCCGACACAGGCGGCCACGGCGTGCGGCAGTCTCCCCAGTTGTTCCAGCGACTGTTGACGGGCCTCGGCTCCGATTCCGGAAACGAAGTCGCGAACCATGACGGGAAACGGGTGGGGGCCGGCAACGGTGCCCAGTAGGTAGTGGGTGGTCTCGACGGTGGATACCCAGTCGCGCAGTGCCTCGTTGATGGCGTCCTTCAACGTCCGCGAACCGACCGTGACGGGAACGACTTGGGCGCCCAGCATCCGCATCCGCGCCACGTTCAGCGCCTGGCGTCGGCAGTCTTCGGCCCCCATGTAAACCGTGCATTCCAGCCCGAGATAGGCCGCGGCCGTCGCACTGGCGACCCCGTGCTGTCCCGCGCCGGTCTCGGCGATGATTCGCGGCTTGCCCATGCGTTTAGCCAGCAACGCCTGCCCGAGGACGTTACGGATCTTGTGGGCGCCGGTGTGGTTCAGGTCCTCGCGCTTGAGTAGGACCCGAACACCGAGTTCGTCCGACAGGTGCGCTGCCTCGTAGAGGGGCGACGGACAGCCCGCGTATTCGCGAAGCATGCGGGCAAATTCGGCGTTGAATTCGTCGTCCTTGACCGCGGCGACATGCGCTGCTTCGAGTTCATCCAGCGCGCCGACGAGCGCCTCAGGCACAAAACGGCCGCCGTAGACGCCCCAGTGCCCGCGCCGGTCGGGGCCGGTCGCGGACGTCATCGCACTGGCCGGGGTGTCGCCGGGTGAGAGCCGACGGTAACCAGGTCGGCCACTGCTGCACGCGGGCTCTTAGTTGTCACGAGCCCCTCGCCCACCAGCACCGCATCGGCACCGACGGACGCGTAACGAAGCAGATCGCGCGGGCCTTTCACGCCCGATTCAGCGATCTTGACGACGTCGGCGGGCAGGCCGGGCGCGACGCGTTCGAAGACGGACTTGTCTACCTTCAGCGTCCGCAGGTCTCGCGCGTTGACGCCGATGACTTTCGCCCCGGCATCGATGGCACGGTCGGCCTCCACCTCATCGTGGACCTCCACCAGTGCCGTCATGCCGAGCGACTCCACGCGTTCCAGCAGCGAAATGAGGGCGTTTTGTTCCAAAGCAGCCACGATCAGCAGCACGATGTCGGCGCCATGCGCACGAGCCTGGTGGACCTGATAGCTCGACAGCACGAAGTCTTTACACAGGATCGGCACCGAGACCTTCGCCCGGACGGCGTCGAGATCGTCGAAGCTGCCTTTGAAGTAGTTCGCCTCCGTCAACACGCTGATCGCGCGGGCACCGCCGTCGGAATATTCGCCCGCCAACTTTGCGGGATCGGTTATTTCGGCGAGCTTGCCTTTGGACGGGGACGAACGTTTGACCTCGGCGATGACGCCGATACCTGGCTGATGCAGCGCCGCCAACCCGTCGAGCGGTGGTGGTGCTGCCTCGGCTCTTTCTCGCATCTGTTCGAGCGGGATTTGCCGTTGCCGTTGAGCCACATCGGCGGCAACACCGGCGATGATCTCGTCGAGCACACTCACCGCGCGCTCCTCTCCCGGCGCCGTTCGGCCGATACTTAAGCGAAGTCGGATCCTGCGGTATTCGCGGGCGGCGATTGTTTGCGGGCAACAATCTCTGTATTGACACTAACAACGTGCCCCAGCCAGTTCGCTGCGAGGTTGCGTTGTCGGCGTGTACCGGCTCCGAGTTGGACGCACGCGAACCCACCATGAACAGCAGAAACACACGTTTACTAGGCCCGAAATTACTCAGATACAGACCGTTACCTCAAAGGCTCAGCTTCGTTTGGTCGGATCCTCGCCGCGGTCCAGCGCATCCCATAGCGCGTTCGGATCGTCGGCATCGACGCCTTGCGGCACATCCTTCGCGTCCGTCCGGTCGTAACGCGACGACATCGCGGGCCACACCTTTGCATACCGAAATGCCTGGATGCCTACCCCGAGCACGATGACCGCAACCACCACAGTGATCGCCGGCCACACGCCGAAATCGGTAACACAGCCACGGATCCCCGCCCCGGCCACACCGAGGCCCCCCAGCGCTATCAAGACCGCCACGCACCGACGGAAAACGCCCCGCGTAGCCATCAGAGCCAGAATTGCCGCAAATGACACCAAGAGACTGCCCAAAGACCATGATGCGAGCTCCACGCCAGTGACCCCGGCCGTATCGGAATGCAACCGCGTACCACCAGCAGCGCGCCACTGCCGGGTGACCGCGTACAAACCGAGCCCCGCGCTGGCAAGCCCCGCCAATACGCATGCGGCCATGGTGCGGCCATTTTTGGTCACTGCGGGCCCCCCATCGGCAGACGACGGCTGAAGCAACTGCGGGTCCCCGTGTGGCACGCCACGCCCGTTTGGTCGACGCGCAGCAGAACCGCATCACCATCACAATCGATATCGACCGAATGGACCGCCTGCACGTTGCCCGAGGTGGCTCCCTTAACCCAATAGGTGCCGCGGCTGCGCGAATAGTAGGTCGCGCGGCCCGTCTCGAGGGTCGCCGCCAGCGCACGGTCGTCCATCCACGCCAGCATCAATACTTCGCCCGTGTCGTATTGCTGCGCAATGACGGCCACGAGGCCGTTCTCGTCGCGCTTGAGCATGGTGGCCAGCTTCTCGTCCAGCTCATCCTTGTCTTCCACAGTCATTGAGTCTGGCACGCGCCGGATCGGAAACCGGCGACCGGTGGGTCCGCTGTGACAACGCACGTACCACATGGCACTCCGATTGCCGCTACAGTCACAAATGGCAACCCATACGCACACATCGAGAAATGACCACCATGGATGACGCGGTGAAGACCGAACGGCTTCGCGTCCGCCGCGGCAAGAAAACTGTCCTTCCTGGAATGAGTGCCGCGATACCGGCCGGAAAAGTCACCGGCCTGCTGGGTCCGTCCGGCAGCGGTAAGACCACGTTGATACGGGCCATCGTGGGTGTCCAGAAGCTCAGTGGCGGCACGATCGACGTCCTCGGCCACCCCGCCGGTGCGGCGCGGCTGCGCTCCCAAATCGGTTACGTGACCCAGTCACCGTCCATCTATCCGGACCTCAGCGTGGCCGATAACGTCCGCTACTTCTGCGCGGCCTACGGAATCAAAAAAGGCGCTGCCCACGACGCGATCGACAAGGTGGGGCTGTCGGCACAGGCTTCCCAGACGGCTGGTTCCCTATCGGGCGGACAACGCGCCCGCGCCAGTCTCGCCTGTGCACTGGTGGCAAACCCGAGGCTGTTGGTTCTCGATGAACCCACCGTCGGGCAGGACCCGGTGCTGAGGGAGGACCTGTGGCGGCAATTCCACAGGCTCGCAGCCGCCGGCGTCACCGTCTTGGTGTCCAGCCATGTCATGGACGAGGCCTCGCGCTGCGACCGGCTCCTGATCATCCGCGACGGCGTCCTGGTCGCCGACGACGTTCCCCAACGATTGCTTGACGTGACCGGAGCCGACGATCTCGAGCACGCCTTCTTGAGCATCGTGCAAAGACAGGACGAACAGTGATGTCACTACGGTTCACGCTCGCGACAGCATCGCGGATCCTGCGGCAGTTGCGCCAAGACCCACGCACGATCGCGCTGATCGTCGTAGTGCCCTCCGCCTTGCTGGCGCTGCTGCATTACGTCATGGAGTCGTCGGCCGAAACGTTCAACCAGGTCGGCCTGATCATGCTCGGGGTGTTTCCGTTCGTATCGATGTTCCTGGTCACGAGCGTGGCGATGCTGCGCGAACGCACCAGCGGCAGCCTCGAACGCATATTGACCACACCGGCGCACAAGGTCGACCTCATCGCCGGGTATTCGCTGGCCTTCACATTGTGCGCCGTCGTCCAATCACTCGTGGCGTGCGGCGTGGCTTACCAGTGGCTCGGCCTCGAGACAGAGGGGACGGTGTGGCTGGTAGTCGTCATCGCCGCCGCCAATTCCGTCCTCGGTCTGGCTTTGGGCCTGCTGGTCTCCGCGTTCGCGCACACCGAATTTCAGGCGGTTCAGTTCATGCCCGCGATCGTGTTGCCGCAAGTGCTACTGTGCGGCTTGATCTGGCCGCGCGACGAGATGGCACAGTGGTTGCAGTCCATCTCGGACGTGATGCCGTTGACGTACTCCGTCGACGCGCTCATCGAAGTCGGGGCGCACCCCGAACTGACCGACGCGATCTGGCGCGATATCGCCATAATTGCCGCAGTCGCGGCCGCTTCACTGCTGCTGGGTGCCACCACTTTGCGGCGTCGCAGCAGCTGAGCCCCGTAACTGTGCATGCATATCGCGCAGACCTCGGGTGTCGGTGCGCAAAACGATCCGTAACAATACGGACCATGGATATAGCAGCGCTGTATGCCGCAGCCGCCGCAAGCGACCCGGCCCGCCCGTTCATCACTTTTTACGACGATGCGACTGGAGAACGCACCGAGTTGTCCTACCTGACGTTCGACAACTGGGTGTCGAAAACGGCCAATATGTTGTGTGGCGGCTTCGACTGCGAACCCGAAGACACCGCGCACATCGACCTGCCGACGCATTGGTTGACCGCGGCCATCACGGTCGGCACCTGGCGAGCCGGCCTCACGCTAACGGACGCCGCCGATGCCGATGTCGCGTTCCATCACGAATCCGATGCGGCACGGCTACCCAAAACGCCCGGCACGCAACGATGCCTCGTGTCCACCTTGCCGCTCTCGATCGGCTTGCGCGACCCTGAAGCCAAGGCCGCGGAACAACGTGCCGAAGCGATCGATTTCTTGTCCGATGTGCGCGGTCATGGCGATGACTTCATGCCGATCACGCCGGTGACGCAGGAGACTTCCGCGCTGCAACGCCCCGGCGGCGAGGACTGGACCCAGGCCTCACTGATCGCCGCTGCCTCGGCCCGCGCGGACGAACTCGGTATCAGCGCCGGGCAACGGAGCATGTTCACCGACCCCGAGTACACAGTGGCTGGCATGGACTGGATCCTGGTGCCGTTGGTGACGCAAGGCTCGGTTGTCGTCAGCATGAATAGCAACGCAGTCGACCTGAAAGCACGCGCTGAGAGCGAAAACGCCCATCTGGTAACGAGTTGAGACCCTATGGCACATTCGTCGCGCAGTAATGACCCTTCGGAGCAGGATGATCGCGGGAGTGCGCAGGTACACTCGCCAAGCGTGGGGTATGGCGGAGATAAGAACTCAGGCAGCGCTGCCGTGCGTCGTGCCGACGGGACCGCACCCCACCTGCTAGTCGTCGACGACGAGACGGTCCTGATGGAACTGTTGGTCGATTCCCTGACCTTCAGCGGTTACCGCGTCGATTCGGCCCGCACCGGTTCGCAGGCGCTTCGCGCCACAGACGAGCACAATCCGGACCTGATCCTGCTCGACGTGAACCTGCCCGATTTCAATGGTTTCGCGGTCGCGGCACGGCTGCGTGCGCGCGGCGACACCACGCCCATCATGTTCCTGACGGCGCGTGACGCGCCGGCCGACCTGCGCGACGGTTTCGGAGCAGGTGGTGACGACTACCTGACCAAGCCGTTTCGCCTCGAAGAGCTGCGGCTGCGCGTGGAAGCCATCCTGCGGCGCACACTCGGCGTGCAGACCAGCATCAGCCGGCCCATCGAGGTCGCCGACCTGGTCATCGATGTCGAGTCCGAGACTGTGACGCGGGCGAACACGCAGCTGGACCTCAACGGCGCCGAGTATCAACTCCTGGTGCATCTGGCCACTAACCGCAATAAGCTGTTGTCCGAATCGGACTTGAAGCGCCAGGTGTGGGGCAATGACACTCCCGTCGATTCGGCTCTAATCGAATCCCGACTCGCTAGTTTGGCTCGCAAGATCAACGCCATCAAGCCGCCACTGCTGCATCACGTGAACGGCAACGGGTACATCCTGCGCATCGCCAAACCGTGATTGCTATGGCGATCAAAACTCGGCTCATATTGGCGATGGCGGCGCTCCTGTGCGTCGCGACGGTGATCATCGGCACCACCGCAACCACCGCGGTCGTGCAGTCGATGACCAGCAACATCGACACACAACTGATGACTTCGATGCGCGAAGCCGCACGGGTCAACTCGTACTCCGACTTCCGCAAGAGCACGACACCGCACGACTCCGTCGCGTATCAACAGCTGGCGCTGATGCTCGTCACCGATGAAGGACGGGTCCTGCAGTCTCAACCGGCAGGTTTCGCGGGCGACCGCGAACCGCTTCCGGCGATCCCGGATCCGCTACCGGAACCGGGCAAGGCCACGACGCTGTCGGCGGTTTCGGGCAGCACCCAATATCGGGTTTTGGTCAGCGATTCCAAAACGATGTCGAGCGAATTCGAGTCCCAGATCGATTCTCCGACACACCTCATCATCGCGGCACCGTTGACAGACGTGCACGACGTCCAAAACAACCTCGTAGCCACCATGGTGGTGACCGCGGCGATCGTTTTGGCGGCCGGTGTTGTCGCCGCGTTTTGGATCACGCGACGCGGGATGCAGCCCGTCACGAACATGATCGATGCCGCTGCCGCCGTCGCCGACGGGGACCTCGATCGACGGCTGCCCGAACACACACGCCGAAGCGAAATCGGAAGGCTGTCTACGGCACTCAACATCATGGTGTCCAAATTGGTGGAAGCGATCACGGAACGCGACCTCCAGCAGGCTCGGCTGCGGCGTTTCATCGCCGACGCCTCCCATGAGCTGCGCACACCGCTGGCAGCCATACGGGGATACGCCGAGCTATGCGAGTCCGGAGAGGTCCCGCCCGGCCCCGCCTTCGACCGCGCAGTCGGACGCATCCGCAGCGAAAGCGACCGCATGACCGATCTGGTCGACGATCTCCTTCTGCTGGCCCGCCTCGACCAAGACACCGGACGCAACGAGAATCGCCTCGACCTGCGACAGCTCGCGCACGACGCGGTCGACGATCTGCGCGCCACCGATATCCGGCACACCCTGTCTGTCTACGCAAACGAGCCGGTGATCGTCAACGCGGATGAGGCCCGGATCCGCCAGGTGATCGTCAATCTGCTCACCAATGCGACCACCCATACCCCCGACACCAGCCACGTCACGATCACAGTGCATCAACACCGCAACAACGCCGTGTTGACCGTCGAAGACAACGGGCCCGGAATCCCCATGGCCCATCGTGACCGCGTATTCGACCGCTTCTACCGCGCCGATGACTCCCGCTCCCGAGAAACGGGCGGCACGGGCCTGGGTTTGGCGATCGTCAAATCGATCGTCGAAGCGCACGGCGGCACAGTCGAGCTCGATTCACAGCTCGGCAAAGGCACGGCTGTGTCCGTCACGTTGACGGCGATAAGCTGAGGGCTCGCGACATAAGGATGGCGCCAGTGGTTCCCACTGGCGCCATCCTTCGTTATTGCAGTTGGATCAGATCGCCGGAGGCGGAGTCTGGTCACCCTGCTGTGGGGACTGCTGCTGTTGTTGCTGCAACACCGCGTCGGCGGCATCCTTACCGGTGAACGTGGACGGGGGCACCGGAGCCGCGGTGCCGATCGCCTTGGTTGATTCCTGGACGGTGCCCGACGAAGCCGGCTGTGAAGCCGATGGCGTTTCGGGTTCGTTCTCGCCAGCGGCGTCGATGGACTCGTCGGGCGCCTCGTCTGCTGTCTCGGTCTCGGAGGAAGCCTCGCTAGGCTCGGCTGCGGGCTTAACCGGAGCGGGCGCGGTCGATGCCGGGGCAGGGCCGGACATTCCGGCCATCGCGCCGCTGAACGCCTGCAGGGCGTTCGTCAGCTCGGCCGGCACCATCCAAACCTTATTGGACTCTCCCGCTGCGATCTGCGGAAGCGTCTGCAGGTACTGGTACGCCAACAGCTTCTCATCCGGATTGGACCGGTGTATCGCGTTGAAGACCGTCTCGATGGCCTTACTTTGCCCCTCAGCCTGCAGGATGCGCGACTGGCGGTCACCTTTGGCCCGCAGAATCGCGGCCTCCTGCTCACCCTCGGCGGTCAATACCTGGGAGGCTTTGGTCCCTTCCGCTGTCAGAATCGCCGCACGCTTATCGCGCTCGGCGCGCATCTGCTTCTCCATGGACTCGCGAACGCTGGGAGGCGGGTCGATCGCCTTGATCTCCACGCGGGTCACCTTGATACCCCACTGACCGGTCGCCTCATCCAACACTGCTCGTAGGCGTGAGTTGATGGTGTCCCGGCTGGTCAGCGCCTGCTCGAGGTCCATGGAACCCACCACGTTACGCAGCGTGGTGACAGTCAACTGCTCCACGCCCTGCAGGTAGTCCTCGATGGCGTACGTCGCCGCGGTCGAGTGCGTCACCACGTAATAGATAACCGTGTCTATCGACACGACCAAGTTGTCCGATGTAATGACTGGTTGCGGCGGGAAGCTGACGACCTGCTCGCGTTTGTCTACTTTCGCCCGGGTGACGTCCAAGAATGGAACGAGGAAGTTCATCCCCGGCGTCAAGGTCTTACGATACTTACCCAGTCGCTCTACAATGTATTCCTGCTGTTGCGGCACGATCTGTACCGCCTTGAACAGGGTTACGATCACGAAAAGGACCACTGCCCCGAGAAGGGCTAGACCCAAGAATTGACCGCCGCTCATGTCGGCCTCCGCTCTGTCACGGCGGAGCCGCAACTAACTACCTGATTCATCATTTTCCCTTGTTAAATTCACCGCGATGCTGTTGCGCACACCCTTGCGCGGCCATCCGCATCGATTGTCCGCGAACTATGCAGAACATCGGGCTTCTCATAGTAGGGGCACGAGACAATCAACCTCACATACGCCGATATGCGCTCATTGTGGATGATTGCCTCACAAACGCAGCACCATTGCTGTCGCGCCACGAATCTCAACTATGCTCACTTCGCCCCCCGCTTCATACTCCAGTTGCGGATCAACGGGACGCGCCGTCCATTCCTGTCCGTGAATTTTGATTAGACCATTGTGCTTATCGATATGTTCAAGCACGAGTGCAGTACCGCCCTCGATAGCCTGCAGCCCTATGTCCGCGTCGGTCTCGGAAGAATGCTCACGCAGTTTCTTCGCATAGGGGCGCACACCAATCAGCGCCAACGCCGATACGACAACGAACGTGGCGACTTGCAATTCGATCGGTGCCCCCAAGGCAGCCGACAAAGCTGCGGCAGCAGCACCTCCCCCCAGCATCAAGCACACGAAAGCCATGCTGGCCAGCTCGGCCAAACCGAGCACGACCGCTGCGAAGAGCCAAATAATCCAAGCCACTGCTCACTGCCTGCCACGAGTCGGGTTGCTTCCGCATTGCGCGGTCCCTGTTCATCTGTGTCTCAAGGTTAGCCGAGCATGGCATGCGGCCACAATTGCCTGTCTGCAGGCGGCGGCCAACGGTCGAAGTGCCTCAAACCTGGCTGAGGCTTCGTAGGCGGTCACCGCGCCGCCCATCGCATCGGACTCGGCCTCGCGCATCGCAGCGTCGAGGAGACACGCGCGCGCATAGACGCGGCACTCACGCTGCCCGAAGCCGGGAGGCAGTCGAAAGTCCTGGGCGCCGCGAATGCGAGTCATGGCTTCGGAATTGTCGCGCCAACCGGCGACATCCAACACGTCCAGCGTCCGGGTCGCCTCCGCCAACGCCTCGGTGAGGGCAAGGTCCGCTTCCCCCGTGGGTATCGATTCGGCAGGCAACGGCGGCTCGGTGACAAAGATTCGCCACTCGATGCTGTGCCAGGTGTCGTTCGACCCGGACACATGCGTATGCCGGATCGGGACTATCCCGAGGTTGCCGGCAGTGATGGCCTCGCCCGCGGTGAGCGCCGCGGCAGCGAAGTCCCCCGACGTGGGCAGCCCGCGGGCGTCGCCCGGCACCGCCAGCACGAGACGCACATCGTCAGCGTCACATTTGGATATCCGCGACAGGCCATCGAAGAGATCCACGACGGCCTCACCGTCGTCGTCATGCACCACGAACTGCTCGTCCTGCCGACGGTCGGTCATGGCCGTCACGACGTCATCCAACGATGTCAGGCCCGACCGCCACGACCGTAGCCACGGCGCGAGGCGCGCCGCCAGCCCGGTGTACTTCGCATGCATCGTTCGATTGTGCCGGTTATGTCAACGCCCGTTACCGGACGGGCGCCGCGCAGGACAGCAACCGTCATCCAGTGGATTCCACAATGGCAACTCGCCCAGTCGGTGCACCGGTCCGTCCTGGTGCCGTTCGGCCACGAGCTCGCGGACCATGCTCACCACGCGATGATCGAGGCCCGGCGTCTTGGTGCGCCTAAACGCGATTCCCAAATCCTGCGCGGTGCGCGCCGCCTCAATGTCGAGATCCCACATCACTTCCATGTGGTCCGACAGGAAACCGATCGGGCATACCACGATCGCGCTGACATTCTCGTCCGCCAACACCTTGAAATGGTCATTGATGTCGGGACCCAGCCACGGCGAATCCGGTGGCCCCGACCGCGACTGCCACACGATGTTATAAGGCAGTTTGCTCCCGGCCACCGACATCGTCAGTGCCGCGGCCTCAGCCACCTGATCGGTGTACCGGGCGCCTTCGGGACCCGATGCCTCGTTCATAACGTCGGGGATGGAGTGAGCCGTGAACACCACCCGGATGTTCTCGCGGTCCTCCTCGGGAATGCTTTCCAGCGAGGCGTTCACGCCATCGGCGAACGGCCTGATGAAGCCCGGGTGGTCGAAGAAATGGCGGAGTTTTTCAATCGTCGGCGCCGACGCACCCACCGCCGCACGCGCCGCCGACAGGTCATCGAGGTACTGCCGGCAGGACGAGTACGAGCCGTAAGCGCTCGTCACGAATGCCAACGCGCGTTGCACGCCGTCACCGCTCATGCGCTGTACCGCTTCGACGAGCATTGGGGGCCAGTTGCGGTTCCCCCAATAGATCGGCATATTCATGTCGTGATCGGCCAGCTCGCGTCGCAAAGCGGCAATGAGCGAACGACACCACTCGTTGATCGGCGACATCCCCCCGAAGTGATAGTAGTGCTCAGCCACTTCACTGAGCCGATCCTCCGGCACGCCCCGCCCACGGGTGACGTTCCGCAGGAACGGCAACACGTCGGCGGTGCCTTCGGGTCCACCGAAGGAAACGAGTAGCAATGCGTCGTATGTCATGAGGTCAATAAATCCTGGTCTTGTATGTACGGGCTCCCGGCGGCGAGGAAACGGTTCCTAGGGCTCGGCGGTCGCCACCCCAACGGCATGGAACCCGCCATCCACATGCACGATCTCGCCAGTCGTGGCCGGGAACCAGTCCGAAAGCAGTGCCACCACTGCTTTAGCAACTGGGGTCGAATCCGTCAAGCTCCAGCCCAATGGTGCGCGATCCTTCCAGGCTTCTTCGAACTGGGCAAAACCGGGAATCGACTTCGCGGCCATCGTGCGTTGCGGCCCGGCGGCGACAAGGTTGACCCGTACGCCGCTGGGGCCCAGGTCCCGAGCCAGGTAACGCGTGGCGGATTCGAGCCCCGCCTTGGCCACGCCCATCCAGTCGTAGACGGGCCAAGCCTGGCGGGCGTCGAAGTCCATGCCCACGATCCCGGCTCCCGGGGTCAGCATCGGCAAGCACGCTTTGGCCAAGGAGGCGAACGAGTAGGTCGACACGTGCAGCGCCTGAGACACGTCCTCCCACGGCGCCGTCATGAATCCGCCGCCCAGGGCCGACTGCGGCGCAAACGCGATCGAATGCAGGATGCCATCGAGACCGTCGACATGCTCGGCTACCCGCTGCGGCAGCGTTTCTAGCTGCTGCTCATTCGTGACGTCGAGTTCAATGACTGGCGGGGTCTGCGGAAGCTTCTTGGCGATCCGCTCGACGAGCGACATACGCCCGTACCCGGTCAGTACGACCGTGGCGCCCTGTTCTATCGCGAGTTTCGCCACGGCGAAAGCCAGCGACGATTCGGTGATCAAGCCGGTGATCAGCAACCGTTTACCGTCAAGCAGACCGCTCACGTACATTCCTCCATCAACTGTGAGTCCACTATGCCGCAAATGGGAATCGGGTTTCTAATGCCCCATGCCCAATCCCCCGTCCACCGGGATGACCGCACCGGTCACGTAGCCCGCATTGGGTGAGGCGAGCCAACGCACCGCATCCGCCACTTCCTCCACGCGCGCGAACCGTTTGGCAGGGATCGCGTCTTCGTAGGCGTCGCGTTGTTTTTGTGACAATTCGTCCGTCATATCCGTTTCGATGAACCCGGGGGCCACGACGTTCGCCGTAATGTTGCGGCTGCCCAACTCGCGTGTAATGGAACGCGCGAGCCCAACCAGCCCCGCCTTGCTCGCTGCATAGTTGGTCTGTCCCGCGTTGCCGTACAGACCCGTCACGGACGAAATGAAGATCATCCGGCCGAACTTATTTCGCAGCATCTTCGATGACGCGCGTTTTGCACATCGCCAGGCACCGGTCAGGTTGGTGTCGATCACGCTTTCGAACTGGGATTCCTTCATCCGCAACAACAGCGTGTCGTCGGTGATACCGGCATTGGCGACCAGCACCTCCACGGGCCCGAGATCGTTTTCGACCTGGGTGAACGCGGCATCAATGGCATCGGCATCGGTGATATCGCACTGCACGCCGTACATGCCCTCGGGGGCGCCGCTGCCGCGGTGGGTGACCGCGACGTTGTCTCCTTGTTTTGCGAATTCGGTGGCGATTGCCAAGCCGATGCCGCGATTACCTCCGGTTACCAATACGGTGCGAGCCACGTTGGTTAACTCCTTCAATCACCCACGGTCAAGGACGCCTGTGATCGTACGCGGAACACGTTCGCATCGACAGCACGGGCCGCCCCTGACTGCGCGCTACGGCACTCTTGAACTCCACAAGAGACTCATGAAGACCGCGGCGAAAACCAGCGCCAACGCGATACCGATGAACCACTGCGCGATCTCGGTGGCAACCGTCCTGTGACCGATCGACGAACCCATGTCGGCATAGACCTCGTTCAAGTCGTCGACCGAATCGGCCTCGTAATACTTCCCGCCGGTCGTGTCAGCCATCTGCGACAAGGTTTTGCGGTCCACCGGGACGTCTTGGGTCTCGCCATCGATATCCACAGTGCCCTGGTCGGTACCAAAGGCGATCGTGGAGACCGGGACCTTGGCGTCCTTCGCGGCGGACGCGCCGTCCTCAGCGAGCCGCCCGGACGTGCGGTACCCATCGGAAAGCAGCAGGATCCGGGCCGGGGCCGCCTCACTGGCACCATCGAGAGGCACCGACTGCACGGCCTGCAGCGAAGAAAACACCGCTTCGCCCAATGCCGTGGCACGGTCCAAAGTGAGCCCCTTGATCGCGGACTTGACCTGTGCCCGGTCCTTCGTCGGGGATACCGCCACGTTGGCCGTCTTGGCGAACGAAACGAGTCCGAGGTTGTAGTCCTCCGGCAAGGAGTCGACGAACTCCAGCGAGGATTCCTTCATCGCCTCAAACCGAGTCGGGGACACGTCCTCGGCTTCCATCGACAACGACACGTCCAAAGCCAGGATCACGGTCGCGCGCTCGGTCGGCTCCTGGGTATCGATCGCGGGCCTGGCCATACCGGTCGACATGATCAACATCCCCACCAGCAGCACGGCGGCCGGGACATCACGCTTCCACCCGGGGTTCTTCTTGGCGATCTTGCCCATCAGTTCCACATTGGCGAAACGAACGGTTTGAGTCCGCCGCCGAATCTGAACCAGGACGTAGACACCGATCAACCCCAGTACTGGAATGACGGCCAACAGCCACCAGGGCTCGAGGTAACGGATCATTAACGGGTGGTTCCTCTCGTACGCGCGTGCCGTTGCGAAGCGACGAATCGCACTATGTCTCGCAGCCAGTCCGAATCCGTGGACAGCCGCAGGCGTGCGGCACCGGCGCGCCTCAACGCACTGGCGATTTCTTCACGCTGTTCATGCGCGGCCGCAGCATACTGCGCTCTGAATCGATCGTCGCTTGTCTCGATTTCTTGTACCGCACCGGTCTCGGGGTCCATGAACTCCACAACGCCGACGTTCGGCAAGGCCAACTCGACCGGGTCGACCACCTCAATGGCCAAGACGTCGTGACGCACCGACAGTTTCTTGATCGGGCGCTGCCAACCGTCCGTGGCCAAAAAGTCCGAAATGATGACGACGAAACCGCGACGTCTCGGCGGACGGTGCAGCGCATCCACCAACAAGGAAAGGTTGGTACGGCCGGGACCGACACCGCGATTGCGTTTCCCCCAGCGGCTCGCCGGCCGCGCGACCTCATGCGACTGCATGCCCGCGACCTTGCGCATGAGGATCTGTGCGCCCGCGTGACCCGGTGTGGCGGGTACGACCTGGGGTTCACCGCCGGCACCCATCACCGCTCCTATGCGGTTGCCGCCGCGCACGCTCAGGTGCGCCATAGCGGCCGCCGCGGCAATAGCCAGGTCGCGCTTGAGGCATTTTGCGGTACCGAAATCGAGGCTGGCGGACAAGTCCACCGCAAGCCACGTCTCCAGTTCGCGGTCCGCGATCGTGGTACGCACGTGCGGTGTCGTCGTCCTGGCTGTCACCGGCCAGTCCATGCGGCGCACGTCGTCGCCGGGACGGTACTCCCGCGACTCCCCCGGTTCCGTTCCCGGCCCCGGAAGCAGGCCCAGGTAGTCGCCGTGCAGCAGGCCGTCAAGCTTGTTGTTTATCAACAGCTGCAGGTGGTTCAACTGCTCGACGGCATTTTTGCCTCTACCGGCGCCACGGCTCAGCGCAAGTAGTTCCGCGTCGTTCACGGGTTACCGACTTTCCGGTGCCGGCCAACCCCCGGCCGCCGGCGGTTGCGATGGAGATACCGGGGCCGAGGACGAATAGGCGCCCACGCCTTGACCCGTTTTCGCATGAGCCGAGCCGTTGCTTGTCGGAGCGGTGCCGTTACCGCTTCGTGAATCGGCGTCCTGTCGTGGAGCCACAGTCGGAGGCGGAACCGCGGCCATGACTTTGTCCACGATGTGGTCGACGGGAACACCGTCGGCGAGCGCGTCGTACGACAACACGAGCCGGTGACGCAGAATGTCGGGTGCGATGTCCTGCAGGTCCTGCGGCAGCGCGTAGTCGCGACCCCGCATCGTCGCCAAGGCTCGCGTGGCCTTAATGATGCCCAAAGACGCACGCGGCGAAGCGCCGTACTGGATCAAGCCGGTGACGTCGTGGGCACCGAACTCAGCCGGGCGACGAGTCGCCAGCACCAACCTGACGGCGTAGTCGACCAAAGCGTTGTGAATAAATACCTTGTCCGCCTTGGATTGGAGCCGGATGATGTCGTCGGTGGAGAAAACCGGTTCCACAGTCGGTGGTTCCACGCCCATGCGGTACACGATCTCGCGTTCTTCGGCGTCGGTGGGATACCCGACTACGACCTTGAGCAAGAAGCGGTCCCGCTGCGCTTCGGGAAGCGGGTACACACCCTCTTGTTCGATGGGGTTTTGAGTAGCCATCACCAAGAACGGATCGGGAACCTTGAAGGTCTCGCCCCCAATGGATACTTGGCGCTCGCTCATGACCTCAAGCATCGCCGACTGAACTTTCGCGGGCGCACGGTTGATCTCGTCGGCCAGCAAAAAGTTCACGAACACGGGCCCTAGTTCGACGTCGAACTTTTCGCTCGACTGCCGAAAAATACGGGTACCCACGATGTCGGCCGGGACGAGGTCGGGCGTGAACTGGGTACGCGCGAAATCGCCGCCGGTCACGGTCGCCATCGTCTCGACCGCCAGGGTCTTGGCCACACCCGGCACACCCTCCAGCAGGCAGTGGCCGCGCGCCAACAGTGCCACAAACATGCGCTCAATCATGCGGTCTTGGCCAACGATGACCTTTTTGACCTCGAAAAGCGCCTTCTCTAGCAGCTCGGCGTCGCGCGCCGGAGTCGCTTCCGCCCCAGTCTGCGTCATCTTGGTGGCCTCCAGTTAATAGCTTTTTGTCACGACGATGTTAAAGGCCAGCGCCAACCGCTGCCCACTGTGCGGCGCACTGGCTTTTGGTAGGCTCCCCAGCGTGGCTGACGAACGCATATGTTCTGCCAAAGGGTGCCGCAATGTTGCGGTATGGGCGCTCGAGTGGCGAAATCCAGCCATTCATAACGCGGCACGCGTAAAAACGTGGTTGGCCTGCGATACACACCAAGAACACCTTACCGATTTCTTGACGCGCCGAAACTTCCCCTGCCGAGTCAAGCATTTGGCCGAAGAAAGCTTAGCTGGTGACACAGTCCGACGATGTGTGGCGGAACTGGCCGTCACGGGTGGAGTGGAACGGTCTATCGCCCAAATATGCGCACGCATTGCTTGTCGCGCTGTTCGCCACCGGCATTCCGACCGCCCTGGTGATCGGCGGATTCATGTGGCTGTGGTGGGAATGGGGATACGCCCTGGCCGCTACCCTCATTGCGCTGGGCATCATCGCGTGGCAGGCAATCATGACCCGGCGTCGCGTGCGCGCATGGGGCTTCGCTGAACGCGAGGACGACCTATTGATCCGGCACGGTATTTGGACGCGGCGACTGTCGATCGTCCCGTACGGCCGAATGCAGTTCATCGACATCAGTGCCGGCCCGTTCGACCGAATGTTCGGTTTGGTATCGATCAAGCTGCATACCGCTGCGGCAGGTTCGGATTCGACGGTCCCCGGTTTGCCGCCGGACATCGCCACGGGCTTGCGGGACCGTCTCGCACATCGAGCCAAGAGCGAGCGGGAAGGGCTTTGACCGACTTGCGTGCGACGGCGACCGTGGACAAACGACAGCGGCTGCACCCGCTGTCGCCGATCTTGCGAAGCCTCAAAACCATCGGCGTCATCATCGCCGCCATCTCATGGCAGGGCTTCGATCAGTTCGGCGTGTACACCGTGCTGATCGGTATCGCCGTGGCCGCGTTCGCCGGCCTCGTGTGGTCCTGGATCGCCTGGCATTTCATGGGGTACACGATCATCGGCACCGAGCTGCACATCAGCGACGGTGTCATCTCGCGCCGACACCGGACCATTCCGTTGCAGCGGCTACAGTCCGTCGAAGTCGTGCAGCCTTTCGTTGGCCGGATTTTGGGCTTGGCGGAGCTGCGTTGCGAAGTAGTAGGCGCCGCAAAAGCCGAAGCACCGCTGGCCTACCTGGCCCTGCCGCAGGCCCAGGCGCTGAGAAAACGCTTGTTGGCGCTGGCGTCCGGTGGCGATACCGAAATCAGCGAAGACTCAGCGCACGACACCTCGGACTCGCACTCGCGCGAGGAAAAACCGGCAACGCTAGTGTCGGTACCGGTCAAACGCCTCATTCAGTCGCAGCTGCTGACAGTCAACGTCTTTTTCATCCCGTTCGCCACAGCCGCTACGATCGCGATGTTTTGGTGGCAGCCCGATCTGAGCCTCATCGGTATCGGCGGTCTCATCGCCGCGACCGCGGGCGTGCTGCTCGCCCCGATACGCAAAGCCATGGTCGACTACGACTTCACGCTCGGCTACTCGGCCAACCGGTTCCGGATCCGCAAGGGCTTGACGGAACGCACAACACAAACCCTGCCGCTCAACCGCATCACCGCGGTAACGCTGCGCTGGCCGCTTCTGTGGCGCAAACCCCGATGGGTCTCGAGCACGGTCGCCCATGCCGGTCAGACCGGGCAAAGTTCGGCACAGTCGTCGGGCGGCACGCTCCTGCCCGTCGCCACACATGACGAAGCCGACCGCGTATTGGCCCTGGCTTTCGATTCGGTCACGGCCTCGACCGTGGTGAGCCCCGTTCCTCGCCGTGCCCGCTGGCTGGCCCCGTTCGGTTGGCGATATTTGGGTGCCGAACTGGCATCCACCGTTTTCGTGACCCGGTATGGCCGCGTCACGCGCACCATGGTCGTGGTCCCGTACGAACGGATTCAAAGCGTGCGCGTGGTTCAGGGCCGGCTGCAACGCGTCCTCAATGTCGCCACCGTTCACGTCGATATCGCCGGCGGCGCCGGTCTGGCGCGTGCGGAGCACCGCGACGCAGAAGACGCACTGCACATGGCTCAAATGCTGCGCGACAACGCGCGCGAAGCCGCCGCGGCACCCGAGCGTCGGGCTCAACTGGTGGATCTAGCGGAGCTTGATCGCCCGGATGGCAGTCACCGTGAGCATGACGAAGATCGTTGTCAAACCGAGCGCGGAGACGAGCAACGGGATGATGCCGGCGGCCGTCACTCCTGACGAGCCGGCGAGCGCGGTGGAACCCAGATTCAGTGCGCGCGTGTTGATCCCCTGAGGCCAGACGAAACTCAACGGCCGAAGCGCTTCGGAGGTGACGCTGGCGACGCCGGCAACGCACCCCAGCAGGCATACGGCGACCGGCGCGGCGAAGGATTTGAGCAGCATGGACAGCAGTGACTGGAGCGCGATGAGTGGCAGCGCGGCGGCCACGGCGATCGCCCCGACCAGCACGAACCGCCACGGGACCGCCCCGTCAAGACCCAGTACGAACGCCCCGGAGATTACGGTTCCGCCAACCAAAAGCAGCTGCATGAACGCGACTGGAGCCATGATGACGGCGATCTTGGCGAGCACGAGCCTGACAGGCTGCCGGGTCGCAGTCAACAGCAGGTTCCAGTTCGTACCTCGATGCTCCATGCGCCACACGGACGCGGCGAGCAGGCCTATCCCGATCGAGTAGAACAGCAATCCATAGAACAGGGTGACCTGGGAGGTGAAGGACTCCCAACCGGAGTCCAGTGTGTCCGTGTTATTGGCTAGATTGACGGTGCCCGACACGACCGCCAACAGTGGCAAGAGGAATCCGATCAACCAGATCGTCGAGCGTTTCAGCTTCAGGAATTCGGCACGCAACATTTCGTTTTACCTCTCGATCCGATCCAGGCGGCTGGTTCCCGCGGCGAACGCCACGGCAACCAGCAGTAGAAACCCGACAATCCACGCATATGGTGGCGTTATGTACGCAATCCGGTCACCCCGCTGCTGGACGAACGACACCATTGCGTAATAACCCCACGGGGTAGCCCGGGCGAACACGTCAGAAGTGAGGAACGAGAAAACGCCGACGAAAGCGCCGAGCATCCCGATCCCAACGCTGACCAGCTGGTTCTCGATGACTGCCGCTAGCCAGATATGCAACGCCACGAACGCGACATCCACGAGGAAAAGCAGCGCCGTGTAGCCGAGCCATGCGCCCAGTTCGATCGGCAGCCGGATACCCGTGACCACACCGATACCGACGACGAGCAGGCTCTGCACCATCAGGGTCGGCACAAGCACGATGCTCAGCGCCGCCAGCTTCGCTCGGCATAGAGCACCCGGCGAGTAACCGGCCCCCGAAGCCAAGGTCCAGCCGGTGCCGGAATGTTCGATATCGGTCTGGCGGCTGGCAAGCACAGCGGCCAACATCGGCGACGTCATCGCCGCCATCAGGCTGTAGGTCGCCATCAACCCCGCCCACGGCATCGCGCCGGGATCGTTGAGGATTGCTCGAGTGCCGCCGGAGAACAGGGAGAAACCCGACAGTCCCGCGACAGCAACGATGAGGATGCCGATGACCGGCATCGCGCGGAGGCGCCGCATCTTCCGAAATTCGAGCCTGATCGCACGTCTCACAGCTCACCTCCGCGCCCGGTGAGGTCCATGAACACGTCCTCGAGGCTGTGCCGGGCACGCCGCACCTGGTGGATCGGGACTTCGGCCAGCGCAAGCTTGTGGATGAGGCCAGCCGTGTCGTCTTTGCCGATTCCGCTTATCCGGACTCCCTCCGGAACCCGAACGGCAGTTGCCTCCTGATCGAGCGCATATGACGGGTCGGGCGTCTCGATGATCAAGTCCGGGGTCGAGTGCGCAAAAAGGCTGTCGCGGGTGCCTTGGAAGATCATCTTGCCGTTCGACAGGATGCCGAACATCCCGGCGATCTTGTCGATCTCGTCGAGCAGGTGGCTCGACACCATCACGGTGATACCGCGTTGCGCCAAGCCCATCAAAAGCGTGCGTATCTCTTCGATGCCGGCAGGGTCCAGACCGTTCAACGGCTCATCCAATAGCAGCAACGCCGGATCTCGCGCGAGCGCCATCGCGATGCCCAAGCGCTGTTTCATTCCCAGGGAATAGCTGCGCACGAGTTTGTGCTGCTGTTTGGTCAGGCGGACGGTCGCCAAAGCATCGTCGATCTGTGCGGTGGACAAGTCGAGCATGTCCTGAACGAGGCGCATGTTCTCCCTGCCGGTGAGGTGGCCGTAGCCCGGTGGCGCCTCGATCAGGGATCCGATCGACGGCAGGAGCTCGGCGCGCGAGGTACGTGTCAGGGGGCGGCCAAACACCTCGATCTCGCCCCGAGTTGGTCGTGTCAGCCCCAGCAGCATCTTCATCGTGGTTGATTTGCCGGACCCGTTGGGCCCCAGGAATCCGTACACCTGCCCCTGGGGCACATCCAGATCCACGCTGTCTACGGCCGTGTGCGTCTTAAACATTTTGGTGAGTGCGCGAGTCCTGATGACAGCGCTCATTCGTTTCTCGTTTTCGGTCGATTGGGTCACGCCGTCCACGTTGCCCGGGCTCGGTCCCCGCCGGATCGTGCCGGGGCATGAACCGAAACCCGATACCTGGGTATGAGCCGGACACTCGTACTACGCAATAGTCTTACCGCGTATGGAATGGTTGACCGGTCGCCGCGCGCGTCGATGGTTGATGACTCATGGACGCGGGTGGTCGTGGGTCATGGATGTGTGTACGGCAGTGCTGGTCCTCGGGATCGGGGCGATCAGCCATCCGACTATCTCATTCCACACGGCCGAACAAGCGGTGTACAGCCTGATCGTTTTCGGCTGCGCGGTGGCACTGGTTTTCAGACGTGCCATGCCGCTGTTCTCGTTGGCTTCGGTTGGTGCCCTGCTGTTGGTGCACCTGGTGATCCTGGGTGATCCGAATGTCTTCGCCGCAGCAGCCTGCATGGTCGCGGTCTACACCAGCCAGACCCGACTCACGGGGGCTACCCGATGGCTGTACACGGTCGCCATATATCTCGGCGCGTGCGTCGCCACATTCGGTTCGTCGCTCCTGTCCGATTCGGAATGGACGCACCGGGTGCTGACGGTCGCAGGTGCGGCGGCGTTGCTGTCGGTTGCGACGCTGACCGGAGTCATTCGTCGTCACAAGAGAGAGCAATACAACAACGCGCTGGCGCACGTCGCTTCGCTTGAGGCACGCCGAGAAGCGGAACGCAAGCTCGCGGCCGCTCAGGAACGGGCCCGCATAGCCACGGAGATGCACGATGTATTGGGGCACTCTTTGAACACCATCGCGATGCAGGCCGAGGGCCTGCGCTATCTCACCGACCCCGACAGCGTCGACCGGTCGCTGGCGGATCTCGGCCGTCTGAGCAGGCAAGCGGTTGACGATGTTCGTCACCTCATCGATGTGCTCAGCGCACAGCACGATCCCGAATGCGAACCGCCAACGTCGTCGCTGCACGATGTTGCGGCCATCGTCAGCGACCTGGGGTGCGCCGGCTTCTCGATTCGGCTGCACATCGATGGCGAACTGGCCGATGTTCCCGGCCATGTCAGTTTCACCGGCTACCGCATCGCCCAGGAGGCGCTCACCAATGTGCTCAAACACGCGCCTGGAGCTTCGGTGACGGTCCGCATCGTGGTCGCCACTTACTCGGTCGATGTCACGGTTCTCAACACCCCGGCCGGACACGCGTCGGCTGATCAAGCACGCGGAAGCGGCCACGGGATCACCGGCATGCGCGAGCGCGCCCACAAGCTAGGGGGCACTGTCACGGTCGGACCGGACCCGCAGACGCATGCTTGGCGTGTCACCGCCACCTTGCCGTGGAGTCGCTCATGATCTGTGTAGGCCTGGCCGACGACGCACCACTGTTTACCGCGGGCCTGGCGATGATCCTCGATGCCCAGCCGGACATGCGGGTGCTGTGGCAGGCGATCGACGGCGCCGATACCATTCGACAGCATGACGCGGCACCGCCCGATGTCATATTGCTCGATATACAGATGCCCACGCTCGACGGGCTCGCCGCTGCTCAACGACTCATCACAGAGCAAACCCGAAGCAAGATCATCATGTTGACCACTTTCGACACTGATGCGCATATCCTCACCGCGGTGGAGTCCGGTGCCGCAGGATTCCTCGTCAAGAACACCCCGCCCGACGACGTCGTCGCGGCAATCCGGACCATCCATTCCGGGGACGCCATCATTTCTCCGGGCGCCACCCGGAAACTGTTCGCCACCTTTCGGCGAGGGCCAGGCAATGCACCAGCGACCGCGTCGTCGTCCGACATACACATGGCCGCCCAGCTCACACCCCGGGAACGCGGAATCTTGGTTCTCATCGCGCAGGGACGAACCAATCAGGAGATCTGCGACGAGCTATGGCTCAGCATGCCGACGGTCAAGACCCATATCGGCAATCTGCGGGCCAAGACCCACTCTCGTGACCGGGTCCAACTCGCGCTTTTCGCGCTACGGCTGGGGATCGCCGGATTGAGTTGACGGCGGCGCGAGCGCCAGCGCCGACTCGATGAACCGTAGCCGTGATTCGACATCGGCAAGAGGCAGATCGACTATGTCGTAGCCGTACTTCCGGTACGTCTCCCGCATTATCTTGCACGTACTCTCGGCCACCTGTGGGCTTTGCCGGCGCTGGGCATCGATGCCATAGATGTCGGGCCAAAACGGCGCCAGGAACACGGTCTCGTGATACCGACGCTGACGGGCCGCGAGATCGTATTTCTCCGGCACCGGCATTCCTTCGACCCGCAGATAGCCGATGACATCGACGAGGCCGCGATCGTAGAAGGCAATTCGCCCCTCGCGAGGTGCCGCGTCGTACTTGTCCATGTCGGTGTCAAACATGAGGCGGGCATATGCCTGTCGGTCGGACCATGGGAGGCATACGCCGCCGGTTTCAGTTTGTTCGCGGATGATCGCGCGGCCGGTTTCGGGAATGTGGGCGTAACCCGCGCGAGCCAGGCGCTCAATGAGTGTGGTCTTCCCGGCGCCCGGCCCGCCGGTGATGACGATGCGACGCAAATCCGCACCCTTAGTTCGCGAGGTCGGATGGGTCGGTGTTCGCGCCGCACACGATGACAGCGACGGTCTCATCGCGCGCCGGGCGATATGCTCCCGCCAGCAAACCGGCCCAGGCGGTCGCACCACCGGGCTCCGCGGCGATACGGTAGTCCGCCCACAACGCACGGCGGGCCGCCACGATCTGCGCATCCGTGACAGTGACGCTCACGACGTCGCGGTCGGCTACCAGCGACCAGGCGATCTGTCCTAGGCGTCTGGCGCCCAAGGAGTCAGCGGCTATCCCCGACACGGGCACATCAACGGGTTGGCCGGCCGCGATCGCAGCATGCAGGCAGGAAGATTCCACGGGTTCGACCGCCACGACGGTGACGTGGGAGGCGAGACCGGCAAGGAGACCGCCCATGAGGCCCCCGCCGCCGCAGGCGACGACCACGGTGTCGAGGTCCGGCACTTGTTCGTGGAGTTCCAGCGCAATGGTTCCCTGACCGGCCACGATCTCGGGCTGATCGTATGCGTGGCAGAACACCGCACCCGTTTCGTTCACTGCCTGCGTGGCAGCTTCGTAGGCATCAGCGTACTGTTCGCCCACAGTGTGCACAGTGGCACCGAGCGATTTGAGTTTGTCCAGTTTGACTCGAGAAGCGGTCGTAGGCACGTACACGTGCGCCGCTACGCCGATCGTCGAGGCAGCATGGGCGACCGCCATGCCCGCGTTACCACCGGAAGCGGCTACAACGTCACGGCCTTCGAGATGACCGGCCTCGTGCATGCTCACAATCCTGTTGAATGCTCCTCGGGCCTTGAACGAGCCCGTGTGCTGCAAGAATTCGCATTTCAGTCTCGGCTTGAGGCCGTCGAGTTCGCCCGTGAGCACCGGTGTGCGGCGCACGTGTGGACGCACGCGTTCCCATGCGCCGGCGACATCGAGGTCCATCGTTCTTCCGTTCCGCCTAACTGACTCGGTCATCTGTTCCCTCACGGCAGCAACAGCACTTTGCCGCTGGTACGCCGCGCTTCCAGATCGGCATGCGCTCGCGGCGCATCCTCAAGGGAGTAGGTGTGTCCGACATGGATATCCAGCTCGCCATTGGCCACCCATTCGAAGAGATCGTGCGTGCGTCGCAGGAACTCGTGGCGGTCAGATATGTAATCGAAGGCCAGGGGGCGGGTCAGATACAGCGATCCGTTCCGGGCCAGTATTTGGGGGTCCAGCGGCGCGACCGCCCCGGACGATTGGCCGTACAACACCATGGTTCCACGTGGACGCAACGCCGCTATGCTGTCCTCGAACGTCGCGATTCCGACTCCATCATAGACGACATCCACGCCCCGATAACCGGTGTGTTCGCCGACCGCCTGTTTCAACATCGCGTATTCGCATGCGTGATCGGCACCCGCGTCGCGGGCGCGCTGTCGCTTCTGCGCGGTCGAAGCGGTAGCCAACACCGTGGCACCGCGGCGGGCGACCATCTGAGTAAGCAATAGACCAACTCCGCCGGCGGCCGCATGGATCACCACTGTGTCCTCGGGTTGAACCACATATGTCGAATACACCAAAGAATGCGCCGTGATGCCTTGCAACATTGCGGCCGCGGCGGTCTCCAGGTCCACGCCCTCAGGTACCGGCACGGTCTTATCGGCGGGAAGCGCAACCTTCTGCGCGTAACTTCCCGACCCCTGCATCCAGGCCACCCGGTCGCCGACCCGCACATCCTCGACATCGAAGCCAACCTGCGACACCGTTCCCGCGCCCTCGAGCCCCAACGTGAACGGGGTGTCGAGCGGATACTGACCGCTACGGTGATACACATCGATGAAGTTCACGCCTGCCGCCGCAACATCGACCACCACTTCGCCCGGCTGCGCGGCCGGCGCATCCGTGCTTCTGTATTCCATTGCGGACGGGTCTCCTGGTGTCGACACCACTATCGCTTTCATGGCTACTCCTAAGGCGCTGGTCGAAACCTCACGACGTCGCATGCCGTGACGGCTTCACCGTCATCGATATTTAGACACAGGTACACCTATGCGAGCAATTGTCCATCTGGCAGGCTCGTACCGTGCACATTCCCTCCGATCAGCTACTCACCGATTACGGCGTCTACGACGTCGACCTCGGCCCGTATGTCTACGGACTGCGCAACTCGCAGGGGGCCGACACTCGTTTTACCGTCTTCGCTGCACCGACCGCGACCTTTTGGGGCTTCGACAAGCCGCCAGCACTCGTCAGCTCCAGCACCGATCCACGCCATCAGGGCTGGGAAATCGAACGTTTCCTACGTCTGGTGCTCACCGGCGACCCCCACGCCGTGGAATGCCTGTGGTCACCGACAGTGCACACCAGCAACGACATCGGCGAAGGCCTCCTGACTTTGCGGCCCCACCTGGTTTCGCGGGTCGTATATCGCACGTTTCTGGCCGAAGCCAACACACAGGTGGATCGCCTTGGCAGCCACACCGACGCCATCGACTATCACCGCGCCGCATCGATGCTACGACTTCTGCTGAGTGTGGAACAACTACTCCGCACAGGGGAACCACTGCTGCGCACCGATTCGTATCGCAACCAGCTGTTGTCGGTGCAAAAGGGCAACGTCAGCTGGTCGCAGATACGCAGGTGGCGCGACGATCTGACCGTGGCTGCGCAGGACGCTTTGTCTCGGACAGTGCTTCCACAGCAAGGAGATCGCGAAGTCGCCGACCGTTTCCTCGTTGAAGTGCGACGCCGCATGGTGTAGACGCCTCAGATCAGTTGCAACGTACTCAATACCCACATGGCGACGTCGAAATCGAGCGACGTCTTAATGCTCCACCACACCAGGACCCAAATCAGCAACATGCCGGACAGGCCGACGCAAGCACGCACCCACCACCGCTGCTGACCCAGCCAGTGCCACCACCGCGCCAGCCGCTCCTTCGTGAACACCAGGAGCCGGCGCGCCCAGTGGTATTCGAGAGCCAAAATCGCCATACCGGCGATGACGATCGCCCAACCCGGCCCCGGGAACGGAATCAGCACCGCCCCAACCGCGATGACCACGCTGCCGACCACAGTGATGAGGACCCGCAACGTCAGCCGGCTGGTCCGGTTCCTCCGGAAACGGTCCAGTCGGCTGTGAGGTTCGCGGCCGGACCCGCGCTCCGGGACGTCTCGATTCACCTATCCACCTTCGGTGGTACATACATGCGGGCTCTGCCACGCATCACAGCATTATCCATCGGCCGGTTTGGGAGGTTCTGCGTGGATCTGGCCACAATAAGTCGTCACTACTGTGCCGGATCGCTGGGTATAACGACGTTTCGAATGGTAAACCTCAGTAGTGAGGTTGGCGAGTTCTGGGGGGCTCGCCCGAGTAGCCCGGGGGGAACACGATGGCGACAACCCGACCCGCCACGATCGAAGTCGACACAACGATGCGGTTCGTTGCGCCCGATTTCACGACGATAAATGTGCGCGCAAGCATGCAATACGACCAAGACGATCCGTACGCAATACATGTTGTCTTTCACCCTGGCAGCACGGAGTCAGAGTTGGTGAGCTGGTCGTTTGCTCGCGAACTGCTCGCTGCCGGGTTGGTCGAACCGACGGGGATCGGCGACGTCCGTGTCTGGCCGTGGACAACGCCGCGGGGGGAAGCGATCGCGTTGGCGCTGTCGTCGCCGGATGGCAACGCGCTATTCGAAATTTCGCGTTCGGTCGTGGCACGGTTCCTGCGTCGAAGCTACACATTGGTGCCGAAGGGTCGCGAACCCGAAAGCCTCGATGTGGATGCGGCAGTGACGAAGCTTTTGACTGAGCTTTAAACAACAGCGCAAGGCACGTGAGCGGCACGCCTTTCAGGCGTGCCGCTCACGTTTGTGTCTAAGCCATGCCGTGAAGCTTCGCGTCCGCAAGATCCACCAGCTCCGGCAGGAGCCCGCGGACCGCCTCGATCTGCGGCGCGAGCTCGCGGTCCGTCCGCGCGAACGCGACGTCGGCACGGATCCGCTCATGCACCACACCTGTGACGGGGCCGGGAGCCGCCGTCTCTGCTCGCAGATCGATGGCCTGCGCACTGCACAGCAGTTCGATCGCCAGGACTGTCGCGGCATTGTCGATGACTTCATGCGCCTTACGTACCGAGTGCCAACCCATCGATACGTGGTCTTCCTGGTTACCCGAGGTCACAATCGAATCGACGCTGGCCGGGTGACACAGGACCTTGTTCTCGCTGACGACGCTCGCCGCCGTGTACTGGGCCAACATGTAACCGGAGTTCGTGCCCGCATCCTGGATCAAAAAGGGCGGCAAGCCCCGCGACGTCGCGGGGTCCAGCATGCGATAAACGCGACGTTCCGAAATGCTGGCCAGCTCGGCGACCGCCATCGCCAATGCGTCCGCGGAAAACGCGATCGGCTGACCATGGAAGTTGCCGGTGCTCATCACTTCATGGCCGTGCCCGTCTTCCCCCTCGACGACGACCGGGTTGTCGACGATCGACCGCAGCTCGATGCTCAGCACGCTGCGGCAGTGTGCCAAAAGGTCCCGCGCGCTTCCGTGCACCTGCGGTGCGCACCGCAGCGAATACGAGTCCTGAACCGCATGGTCGGAGTCGCGATGGCTGGCCAACAGGGGGCTGCCGTGAAGCAGTCGTCGCAGGTTCGACGCCGAATCGAGTTGCCCGGGATGTGGGCGGATGACCTGGACCCGCTCGTCGTAGGCGCGGTCGGTGCCGAACAGGGCCTCGACGCTCATCGCGCAGGCGATATCGGCCACCCGGCAGAGGCGTTCGGCCTCCACGACTGCCAATGCCGCGACCGCCTGCATCGGTTCGGTGCCGTTGATCAATGACAGGCCCTCTTTGGGCTGAAGCACGAGCGGCGTGAGGCCGTATTCGGCCATGACTTCGGCGGCCGGCCTCCCGTTAGGACCGTCGCCGGGGGCCCGTAGCCGCCCCTCACCGATGAGCGGCAACGCCAGGTGCGCCAGTTGGGCGAGATCGCCCGACGCTCCCACTGAGCCTTTACACGGGATGACGGGCAACAGGTCATGTGACAGCAAGTCGATGAACAGCGCCGGCAGGTCGACCCGGACCCCGGAATGCCCGGCCGACAGCGTGCGCGCCCTCAGCAACAGCAAGGCGCGCACGACAGGGTCCGGAAGCGGTTCGCCGACACCGGCGGCGTGGCTACGCACGATGCCGAGCTGCAGCTTCGCCAGATCGCGTTCGCCGATCGTGGTGTCAGCGAGCGCACCGAAGCCGGTCGTCACGCCATAGACAACGTCTTTGCGCGCCACCGCCTCGGTGACGACTTCGCGGGCCGGGGCCATCCGCTGGGCTAGATCGGGGCCGAGCGTCACTTTGGCGCGCCGGTGTGCCACATCGGCGACGTCTTCGATGCTGAAGCCGTCGCCGGTCAATTGGAGATCACGCATGGGATGACCCTAATGCCGTGGCCGCGGCCGCGGCATTAGGCCGGTTCGAACGTGTGGGCTCCCACGCTATGCGAGGTCTTCGACGGGCTGCGGGGCTTGCGGTCCGGTGTAGCGGGCACGCGGGCGGATGATCTTGGAGTCGCGGGCTTGTTCGAGAACGTTGGCGCCCCACCCCACCATGCGGCTGGAGGCGAAAGTCGGCGTGAACATGTCGCGCGGCACGCCGCACTGTTCCATCACCACGCCGGCGTAGAACTCGACGTTCGTGTACAGCTGCCGTCCCGGCTTGAGCTCGGCCAAGATCTCCACGACACGTCGCTCCGTCTGCTTCGCGAAGTCGACCAGGTCGCCGCCCAAGGAGGTGGCGACGTCACGCAGCATCACCGAACGCGGGTCGTCGGTGCGGTAGACGGCGTGGCCGAAGCCCATGATGCGTTCACCGGCCAGCACTCGGTCGCGCACCCACTTGTCAATGTTGTCGGGGCTACCGATCTCCTCCAGTGCCGCCAGCGCGCGCGATGGGGCGCCGCCATGCAATGGACCGGACAGGGCACCAATCGCGCCTACGAGGCATGCGCCGACGTCGGCTTTCGACGACGCGATCGTGCGGGCCGTGAACGTCGAGTTGTTGAACCCGTGGTCGACCGTGGAAATCAAGTATTTTTCGATCGCATCGGCGTACTCGGGCGTCGGTACGCTGCCGGTCAACATGTACAGGTAGTTGGCGGCGAACGGCAGGTCGTCGCGCGGTTCGACCGGCTCGTTGCCGGTCGACAAGCGGTACATGCCGGTAAGGATCGTCGGGGTCACGGCGCAGGCGAACAGCACGTCTGCGGAACGCTGCGGTTCGTCGATGTCAAGCAGCGGCTGCATGCCCTGCTCCGCGGCCGCGAACGACAATGCTGTGCGCAGACCGTCGAGCGGCCGCACGCCCGCCAGCTGAGGCAGCAGCGACTGCAGTTTCGGTGATAGGTGTCGCAGCTTGGCGGTGGCGGCAGTGAACTCTTTGAGCTGATGTGCGTCCGGCAGCTCGCCGTGACACATCAGGTACCAGACATCTTCGAAGGAGCGCTTCTGCGCCAGATCGATGGCCGAATACTGCCGGTAGTGGTAGAAACCTTCTTCACCGCGCACATCACCGATTTCAGTGTCGGCGACTACGACGCCGGCAAGACCGTGCGGTACTTCCACCATTCCGGTCATAACGCTCTCCTCATCTCCTGCATCACAATTCCAACGTTACTGTCGCGTATTGGACCTGTTTTCCACAATGATTGCCGTCAGTGTTACAAGACACAGCGACATTTTTCGATATCAGCCTGTTACTTCTTCGTATGATCATGTATACGCCGAAATACATCATGAGCCCAATTACCTGCAATAACATTGCCGATGTAGGCACAGTGGATACACGGACTGAGTTGTAAATCCCACAATGAAGTACCGGACAATGTCGAGGCCATCACGTTTGTCCCCCAAGCCTCCACTGCGGCCGCGCGCACCTGATAAGAAGTGGGACCTCAACCCATCCACTGCCCAGGAGCATGCATGACCCAGACCAGCGACTCAGGCGTGTTCGACGCGACAACGCTCGCACGCTTCGCCGAGCTCGGAGTCGACCTCCACGAGCTGTTCTCGGCCGGCCACCTCGGCACCCGCATGGGCATAGAAATCACCCGGGCCACGCCCGAACTGGTCGTGGGCACCATGCCTGTCGAAGGCAACACGCAACCGTACGGGCTGCTGCACGGCGGCGCCTCGGCCGCGCTGGCCGAAACACTCGGCTCCATCGGCGCGATGCTGCACGCCGGACCTGGCGGTATCGCCGTCGGCGTCGACCTCAACGTCACCCACCACCGGGCCGCGAAATCTGGCATCGTCACCGGAAAAGCGACGCCGGTGCACCTGGGGCGTTCTGCGGCCAGCTACGAAGTAGTGGTCACCAAAGAGGACAATAAGCGCATCTGCAGCGGCCGCATCACCTGTTTCATCCGCGAAAACAGCCAATAGCGACCACACCCGTATCGCACGAACACACCGGGTGCACACACGCGCCTGTGTGACACCGCGAACCGGTTGGACAGCATCGGTTTCAACGGGTTGACTATGTCTGGTGCACACCGAAACAGCCCATCCCCCATCCGCGGGCCCCGACGTCAAGGCGCTCATCGCGGCCGCCACCACAGTCGTGCTGTGGGCGTCGGCGTTCGTGTCGATTCGAAGCACCGCGGAACATTTCTCGCCTGGCGCACTGGCGGAGGGCCGTATGGCGACCGCCGCAGTCGCGCTCCTTGTCGTGTGGTTCGTCAAGAGGTCCGGTCTGCCCGATAAACAGGCCTGGCCGGGAATCCTTGTATCCGGCGTCGTGTGGTTCGGCGGATACATGGTGCTGTTGAACTGGGGCGAACAGCTGGTTGACGCGGGAACCGCGGCCATGATCGTCAATATTGGCCCGATTCTGATGGCGGTTTTCGGCGGCCTGTTCCTCAGGGAAGGATTCCCACGCAGCCTCGTCGTCGGCGTCGCCATCGCCTTCGTCGGTACCCTCGTCGTGGGTTTTTCCAGCGCCGGCACCGCGCATGTCACCGTCCTAGGCGTGTTTTTGTGCGTCGCGGCCGCGGTCTGTTACGCCTGCGGAGTGGTCAGTCAAAAACCCGCCCTGCAATACGCGACGCCGTTGCAGGCCACGACATTCGGTGCGCTCGTGGGCGCGCTGGCCTGCTCCGTTTTCAGCGCGCAGCTGGTCACACAGGTCCAATCCGCACCGCTGTCGGCCACGTTGAACATGGTGTATCTGGGCCTATTCCCGACTGCGCTGGCGTTTTCCACCTGGGCCTACGCCTTGTCTCGCACCACGGCGGGTCGCATGGGAGCCACGACGTACGCGGTCCCCGCGGTGGTGGTGTTCGGTTCCTGGCTCTTCCTGGACGAGGTCCCCACCCTGCTGGCCTGTTTCGGCGGCGCTTTGTGCCTGGTGGGAGTGGCGATCTCACGGCTGCGGCGCAAACCGAAGACGCCGATAAGCACAGTCGTCGCTGAACAAACAGTGGCCTGACCAGTGCCGTCTTTGTTTCGCGTGCCGTGTGACGGGTAAAGCCAGTGCACGGAGAATCACGCACGAAGAGGATGGATTGATATGACGGGGGAACTTTCACAACGCACCATCGCTTTCCTCAGCGCACCCGAAGGCACCGAGCAGATCGAATTGACTCAGCCGTGGGACGCAGTCGTGGAAGCCGGTGGCACACCGAAACTGATCTCGACCAAAACCGGCGAGATCCAAGCATTCCACCATCTCGACCGGGCGGACCGCTTCCCGATCGACGCCATGGCCGGCGACGTATCGGCCGAAGACTTCCAGGGGCTCGTACTTCCGGGAGGAGTCGCCAACCCCGACTTCTTGCGCACGGACCCGCTTGCCGTGCGGTTCGTGTTGGACATCGTCGCAGCTGGAATACCGATAGCCGCGATATGCCACGCGCCGTGGTTGTTGATCGAGGCCGGTGTTGTCAACGGTCGCACCTTGACCTCGTATCCCAGTCTCAAGACGGATCTGCGCAACGCAGGCGCTCACTGGGTCGACGACGAGGTCGTCATCGATGACGGCCTGGTCACCAGTCGGAAACCGGGCGACCTACCGGCGTTTTGCGCCGCGTTCATCAAGGAATTCCAGCAGTACGACTGACGCGAGTGCTGTTCCCGGCGGTCAAAGCGGCCGGGAACAGCCTCATCAGGAAGCTTTTTTGCTTTTCGGCGAGGTGGTTTTCTTCGCCTTCTTCGTAGCGCTCCCTCTGCCACGGCCCGCCGCCTTCTTCTTCGGTGACGAAGAGGTGGACTTTTTCGACGCCGTGGAGGAACGTTTCGCACCGTCGTCGGCCCGTTTCATGCTGGCCCGCAATGCCTCGGTCAGATCGATGACGTCGGCGCCCTCACGTTCCGGGGTCGCGGCTTCGACGGTCTCGCCGGTGGCCTTGGCTTCGATGAGCGCCTCGACGGCGTTGCGGTACTCGTCGGTGTACTGCGAATCGTCGAACGTTTCCGAAGTCATCGAATCCACCAACGATGACGCCATGTCCCGTTCGCGGTCCGACAGCGACACGTCCTCGCGTAGCGAAGCGAACGATGGCGAACGGATCTCGTCCGGCCAACGCATCGTGTTGAGTACCAACACGTCTTGGAAGCTGCGTATGGTGGCCAATTGTTCGCGCTGACGCATCGCCACCTTGACCACGGCGACGACATCGGAATGCGCCAATACGTCGCGCAGCAGCACGTAGGGTTTCGCCGACTTATCGGGTTCCAAATAGTATGCCCGCGCGTACCGGATCGGATCGATCTGCTCGTGCGGCACGAATTCAAGCACATCGATTTCTTGCGTCGAGGGCAGCGGCAGGTTCTCGAAATCAGACGGCTCCAAAATGACGGTCTCGCCGTTGTGAAGCGTGTAGCCCTTGGCGATCTCGGCGTACGGGACTTCCTCCTCGTCGAGCTCGCAATACCGCTTGTACCGGATCTTGCCGCCGTCGGTGCTATGCACCTGGTGGAACTGGACCTTGCGGTCCTCCGTCGCGGCGTACGCTTTCACCGCGATCGATACCAGGCCAAACGACACAGACCCATTCCATACCGCCCGCATGGGTTCAAGGGTGGCACCGCGCCGAGCCGCGTGCGTCGCGAAAACCACAACAGGCGACGCGAGAGAAGACTGTGATGGCATGGACTGAATTGCGACATCGCGTCGCATGTGCGGCAAGCGATCTAAGGTGAAAACGGTGCGGTTCGATAAACGCCGACCGAAAACCGTCGACGAGGGAGGAACACTGTGACGCAGACTCATGAAAAGCCACGATCCTTTGCCAAGTCCCTGTTCGCGGGAAAACTACCATCCGAAATGGTGTTTCCCTATCCTCACCTGGATCGCACGGAGGGCAAGCGGGTCAAAGAACTCATCTCCTCCGCCAACGAGTTCCTCACCGACGCGTATAAGCCGCAACAGGTTGAAGCCGAACGCTGGATCGGTGACGACATCATCACCGGTCTCGGCGAGCGCGGGCTCCTCGGTCTGTACGTGTCGAGCGAATACGGAGGGCAGGGGTTGTCCCAGACCGGGTATTGCCGCGTGATGGAGGAATTCGGCGCACACGACGCCACGCTGTCGGTCGTGATGGGTGTGCACCAGTCGATCGGCATGAAGCCGATACATCTGTTCGGCAGCGACGATCAGAAGGAACGGTTCCTTCCTGACCTGGCTAGCGGACGTAAACTCGCCGGTTTCGCGCTCACCGAGCCGAACGCCGGATCCGATGCGCACAGCATCAGCACGTGGGCGGACCGTCAATCCGATGGCTCCTACATCCTCAACGGCGAGAAACGCTGGATCGGTAACGGCGATAAGGACGTGTTGTGCGTGTTCGCCAACAGCGACGACGGCCATGTCGCATTGATCGTCGAAAAGGACTTTCCCGGTCTCGATTCCTCACATCGTTACGACACGCTCGGGCTTCGAGGCAATAGCCTGCGGCGCCTGCGTTTCCGCAACGTCAAAGTGCCGGCCGATAACGTGATCGGGAAACCGGGAGAGGGCTTCCGCATCGCGATGCACACGCTCAACAACGGCCGCATGTCATTGGGGACGGGCGCCGTCGGCAGCGCGAAAAATCTCATTCAAAAAGCGATCGCGCACACTCAGGAACGCGAACAGTTTGGCCGACCGTTGGCCGAGTTCGAACTCGTCGAGGACAAGATCGGCTGGATGGTCAGCTACCTGTACGGGCTCGAATCAATGAGCTACCTGACGACAGGACTGGTGGATTCGGGCGTGAAGGATTTCGCTATCGAATCGGCAATGACGAAAGTCGCCGCCAGCGAATACATCTGGTACGCCACCAACCGCGTGTTCCAGCTGTACGGCGGCGCAGCGTATATGGCCGACTCCCCTATCGCGAAAACGCTGCGTGATGCGCGGATCTTCCCCGTTTTCGAGGGCGCCAATGATGTGCTTCGCGCGTTCACGGCGCTGTCCGGGCTCAAGACTGTCGCCGATTCGCTCGACGACCTGCGCGGGTTGAGTCTGAGCGACCCGGTCGCCTCCATCGGCACCGTCGCCGAATACGTGGTCGAGCGCATTTCCCGCACCGTCAGCCCCGATAAGGTCGATCAGGCCCATCCGAAGTTGCGCCGACAAGCCGATTCTGTCTCCGATCAGGTCGCGCGGCTTCGCGCCACCACTGAGAAGCTGTTGCGTATCCATGGTCGCGAAGTAGAGGAACGCCAACGGCAACAAAAACGGCTGGCGCACGCCGCCACTGATATCTACGCCCAGATAGCGACCATTTCGCGCACGACCGCGCTGTTCGAGGATCAAGGTGTCGAGATGTCCGGCCGGGAACGCTACATCGCCACCTCGTTTTGCGACCGCGCCGCCACACGCGTATCGCACCAGTACAACCGGGTCGACGACAACGATGACGACCAGCTGCGTTCGATAGCGCGCCTGGCCTATAACCGGGGCGGCTACACGCCGCTGGGGCCAGCCTAGGCAGCCGCGACAGTTAGGCCAAAACGTCGCCGATGTCGTACGACACGACTTCCTGCAGTTGGGTATAGGTGCAGGAGCGAGGGTCGCGGTCGGGCCTCCAGCGCAGAAAACGGGGCGAATGCCGGAACCGTTCGCCTTCCAGATGGTCGTATTTCACCTCGGCCACCAGGCGCGGCTCCAGCGGGGTAAAGCTCAGGTCCTTACCCGCCGACCAGCGGCTCTCCTGCGCATGTAGCGGCGTCCGGTACCCGTCGTCGTGCCGTTGCCTCGTCCAAGGATGGTCCGGGTCGTGGGTCACAAGCGGCTGCAGCTGAGTGAACAGTTTCTTGCGCTCGGCGTCGCGAAAAGCGCTACAGACTCCGACACTGAACAGATCCCCGGCGTCGTCGTACAGCCCCAGCAGCAGAGACCCGACCCTGTCGTCGCCGGTCTTATGGGTGCGATAGCCGCCGATCACGCATTCGGCGGTCCGTTCGTGTTTGACCTTGTACCAGCCCCGCTTATTGGGCTGGTAGGTGCCGTTGAGTGGTTTCGCAACGACCCCATCGAGTCCGGCACCTTCGAACTGTGCGAACCAGCGTTGCGCGGTCTTATGGTCATCGGTCGCCTGGCTCATGTGTATGGGGCTGCGGGCATCAGCGAGGATGGTGCGCAGTGTTGCGCGGCGACGCTGCAACGGCTCCTTCATAAGGTTGACGTCGTCGAGCGCGAGCAGGTCGAACGCCACAAACCGCGCCGGAGTGCTGTCCGACAGGGTGTCGATCCTGCTTTGTGCCGGGTGGATGCGCTGTTGCAGACTCTCAAAGTCGAGGCGCGTTCCGGACTCGTTGACGACGATGATTTCGCCGTCGATCACGCATGGGTGTGTAAAGTTCTTTGCGACCGCGTCTACCAGTTCCGGAAAGTAACGCGTCAACGGGCGTTCACGGCGGCTACCGATCTCGATGTCGTGGCCGTCGTAGAACACGAGCGCGCGGAACCCGTCCCATTTCGGTTCGTACGAAAAACCTCCGTGCGGGATGTCTTGTGTTGCTTTGGCCAGCATCGGTTTAACCGGCGGCATGATCGGCAGATGCATATGCGACATTTTCCCCAACCTGTACGTATTTGGTCGGGCATTCCGTCATTCGCGGGCAATGTCCCTGCTCTTCGCCAAATGCACACCAGGGGTGCTGTTGCATGCTGGTAGCACCGGTACTAGACAATGGCGTGCATGACTTACCCGGGTGCGACTCAAGACCCCTATGGCAACACCTCGGCATCGCAGTCGTCTTCGAAGCGCAAACCGATCCTCATCACGGCGATTTGCGTTGCCGTCGTGTTCGCGATCGCCAACGCGATCCTGGCCACCTGGCTCGTCTCCGGCTCGGGCGGCGACTCGACGAAGGGCGACGACAACAAAGCGAAGCCCAAGCCGAGCGCGCTCGTCTCGTTGGACTACGAGGTGCCCGGCGGGTTCCGCGCCGCGGACGGCGTCCTGTTCAGTCCACTGTATTCCAATGGGGAAGACAAGTGGGAAATGATGATGCACGACGCCGAAGACGGGGAGTCGGTCTGGGTTGCTCCTTACATCATGGACGAAGACACCTCATCCTGGGATGAAGCGGACTACATCGAGCAGGTCCAAAAGTATGCCGAACAAGTCGAGGACGAATCCACGGACACAGGAGTCAACGCCGAACCCGTCGTCGGGCCAGACGGCGAGACAAACACCGCGTACGTCGATTCGCTTCGAGTCACCAGCCCGCGGGATAACTCCAAGATCACTTACGACGCCTACCACTTCTTCGACGGCTACCACCTCATCCAAGTCGGCTGCCAGTACAAGAAAGACAAGGACGCCGTACTGACCGCCTGCTCCGAACTAATGCAGTCGCTGTCCTGGTCCGAATAAGCTCTTGCCCCCACCTGTCGCCGCGGCCTGATCGTTATCGACCAGCGCCGCTACCGCGAACCGGATGCCGAACGGGTCCAGCGTCGCCGGTAGCGGCGCGTCGGGACCGAGGTTCGGGGTACGCAACGGAACGAATTCGGCCCGACATAGCATCGTGGCCAGGACCTCGGCGGACACTAGGAGCACCACATTCCGTCCCGGGCAACGCTCCGGCCCGGACGAGAACGGCACGATTCCCGGCTCGCTGCGGGCGCGACCGTCGAGCCATGCGTCGGGTACGAACGCATCCGCATAACCGAGACGCTCCCGATCGCGGTGAAACAGTGGCGTATAGATAACGAACGCCGTGCCGGCGGGCACCCGTGCGCTACCCCATTCCAGTGCCTGCGTCGTGTCACGCAGCAGGAACGGGGTCGTCGGCCACAGGCGCAAAGACTCCTCCACACTCGCGCGCAGATAGGGCAAGGTCTGTGGCTCCCACAGCGGACGCGCGCTCGCCTGCGACACGGCCAGCTCGCGCTGTCGCGGATGGCTCGCCAACAACGCCAACGTGCGATATGTGGCCATGCCCGCGGCATCGAAGGCGAACAGCCAGTGCGCCACCTGATGCCACGCATCCGGATTACCCGGGTCGCCCTCCTGGGCGTACGCTGCCAAACTGCCTTTCTCGGCCGCCGCCATGTGATCCTGCAGGCGGCGGCCGAGCTCGTCGCGCCGGCCCCATTTCCGGGGAGTCAGGTACGACCAGTTCGCACTGCGGCGCAGCCGATCCAGTGTGTCCATGGCATCGGTGTCGCGTTTCGCATGAGGCCCGAAGACGACAGATCGGACCGTTTTCCACCATCCCTCTTCGAATGTCGTCCAATCGCATCGTTTCGTTCGCAAGGTCCGCGACATCAATGCTTGAGTCTCGTCATAGACGAGCCGGCTGACGGGTCCGGCAAGCTCATGGATGGGTTCATCGATCTGCAGCGCGGCCTCGTTGAAGTCGCGCAAACGCGACCTGATCGGGCCGCGGGTGATCAGCGCCCCATGGGGTTGAAACTTGACCAGCGCAGCGTGTTTCTCATGGGTATCAGGAGTGAATATCGATGTTTCGTCGAGGATGGAGCTAACCGCGCGATGGTGGAGCACCACCACCAAGGTGCGTCCCGGAAGCCGCACGAGAAGGGCGTCACACCGACGATACCGACGTATGCGTTGCAGCCATCGGATCGCAATTCGGTCGATGTGCAGCGCCTGTCCCACACGCATCGCCCAGGGTCGACGCTTGACGGTTCCCATCGCGACGGTGGGGGCCACCACCACGGCCAGAATCTGGGCGCTTTCCCAGGCAGTGGCAACGGCCGTGGTCAGGGTTTCTTCTTCGCGCGTAACGTTCATACAACCCCCGCTGTGTCGCGCCATTCGTGTGCCCGAAAGCGCTCGTTCGGCGTCGAACCATTGCCGTACCAGCATGCGACGCCGACGCCCGCCCCGTGGGCCGATGTGCATGTTCGGCACATGACCACCAACGGGAGAGGGCCATGCAGGGGTGTGCATGAATGCGAGTAATGATCTTATGATGAGTGGGTGAACGACAAACCAGTACATGACTCCCCTAGTCGCGCAATGGATACGACTCAGCCCAGCGTCGCGCGGGCTTACGATTTCGCCCTCGGAGGCAAGGATAATTTCGAGGTCGACCGTCAGTTCGCGCGCGCAATCAAAGAGCGTGATCCGGAAGTCTTCGTGACGGCGCAGCTTAATAAGGACTTCGGTCGCCGCGCAACGGAATACATGGCCAAACAGGGCGTCCGGCAGTTCTTGGACCTCGGCAGTGGGATCCCCACCTCACCGCCCAGCATTCACGACACCGCCCGACGCTTCCAACCGGATGCGCGCGTCGTGTACGTCGATAATGATCCCGTCGTGGCGGCCCACAACCGCGCCTTGCGGGCAGTCAGCAGTGGACTCGCGCTCGTCCAACACACTTTCCTCGAACCGGAAACGATCTTCGCGCATCCGGATTTCATTTCCACTCTCGACACGTCGGAACCGATCGGGATCCTGTTTTGCAGCGTATTGCAAAACACCCCGGCCGACACCTTGGCCGATGTGCTGTCGCGGCTGCGCGCACGGCTGGCGCCAGGAAGTTACCTCGCGATCTCGCACACCTGTGAGCGCACATCGCAGGCGGTGAAGGAGGCCTTCGCGCAGCAACACGAAACCAAGGGTTACCCCAAGACGTGGTTCCGTTCAGACGCGGAGATCACGGAATTCTTCGCCGGTTTCGACATCGTCGAGCCTGGAATCGTCGACTATCGCGACTGGTACCCCGACGCGGAACTGGCCGCGAACCGTCCTGAGCTCAATACGCAGTTCACGTGTGGTCTCGGAGTGTTGTCTTAGAAGCACGACACAGCGCTGCATGGCCCTGGACAGTACGCATGACGGCCATGCAGCGTTTCGCACCCTTATTCGACACTTCCGGGCTCGGCACCAGCCAACAGGTCCGCGCAGTACCGCGTGCTATCAACCAAACGTTCGGCCTCCATGAGAAGCACGGCGTGCGTCCGGTCGGCGGATTTGCGGTCCTCATGCCCATCGGGCTCGCAACCGCCCACTTGCTTCAAATGCTCGGACATGGCATCGGATGTGTCGCTGAGCCGGGCCGCACTCACCGAGGTTTCTTCGGCATCCAAATGCCGCAACACCCGCAGGTACCGGGTGAACGCGGTCAAAAAATCTGCGTACTCGGCGAGGAAGCCCGTCAAAGCGTCCTGCTGACTCTCCTTGTTCCATTGCCGATACTGCAGGGTTCGGGCGATCGACATCACCAACAACGCGCAGCGGTCCAGGTGCTCCACTAGCTGCTCGTAGCGCCGAAAATCCAGTTGGGGCTTACCGGCCCACCAACGACGTGGATTGTAGTAGGTGGTCTCTCGCGCGAACTGGACCGAGCTTCGCGCCTGCGACCCGACTCCTTGAAGCTCGACGATGTCGCGTCCCCATTGCTCGGTGGGCCAATCACCGACACGGTTGCTGCCGACATCGCTCGCGATGCTGTTGACAAAATCTTCGATCTGCCCACTCAACGACCGGACCGCGTCCACGGCGCGCCGATACCGTAGCGGCGGAAAGATGATCACATTGACCACGACGCCGATGACAGATCCGACCGTCACCACGACGACGATCTCAAGGAGCTCGGTCAAACGCTGCAATTGCGATGTCGCCGCCACCGACAATGAAAACGCGAAGATCGCTGCGGTGACGACCTGGATTCCCTGCACACCCAGGGCCCGCCATCGCGACAGCACCAAAGCCAAAAGCGTCACCAGCAGGAACGTGGCCACATTCGTGCCGAAACCAAAAACAGTCACGCCTTGGAGCAGTACGCCACCGACTACAGCTGACACGAAGAGCAGTGACTGCTTCATGGTTTGGTACAGCGTCAACTGCACCAACAACACGGCCGCGAAAGGAGCAAAGGCCGGCATCGCCGGGTCTATCGCGTAATACGAGACAGCCCAGGCAGCGGTGGCGGCAACTGCCGATTTGACGACGAGGATCACCTTGTCGCGTTCGTGCCCGCTTTGTTGGACGACGCGTTGACACCAAGAACGCACACGACCGAACCATTGTGGCCACCGCTGATCGGCCTCGGCACCGTCCATGTGCGGCCCGGCCGCGGCGGAATGGACTTTCGACATTTTCTGCACCGGCCCCTTGCTGTCGTACCGGTCGGGGACGACGACATGGACCGCTTCACATCGTCGTCAACCGTGTCCGCGTTGCGTTCCTGCGCCGCCTACGCCCATGGCGTGTTCCCTTACCGATTTTAAAGATTTGGTTCGCCTTGACTGATGTCCGCTAGCGCGGACTCCGGGTCCCGGTCGACCGCGAGGTCTCCCAGGGAGAGCGCGTCCATGCTGAGGCACACCGGATCGGTAGTCATGACATCTTTAACTTGCGGCCACATTTCTCCCCCTCGAAGTCCCGTAGAAATAACCGTTACCGAACTCAGTGCCCATCGCGACGGCTCTTCAAACCCCACCTGCCAATTTCGACTCATCTACCGGCTTCGACGACATGACTCGGTATCGGGGCGGATACTGCGGTGTGACGCCCAGATCGGGCGACCGATGCGGATGCACCTTTGACGGAACAAACGGGTTTCGTACCTCGGGTACGCCGCTCTTCGTGGGAACGCACGGATAACGGGGCATGGAGGAGAGTTCTTGTCGAACAACGATCTCGTACAAGTCATCATCGACGACCATCGCGCGGTGGAAACCGTCTTCAAGGAATTGGAGGAGCACACCGACGAACCGCAGCGACGCCGTGACCTAGTCGACCACGTGATCACCGAACTGGTCAAACATTCGGTCGCCGAGGAGCAGTACATGTATCCGGCGGCCCGGGAGCACATCCCCAATGGCGATAAACTCACCGAACACGAGATTCAGGAGCATGCTGAAGCCGAACGGGTCATGAAGGATCTCGAACGGCTCGAGGTCACCGACCCTGCGTTCGACGAAAAACTGGGCACGCTCATGGCCGACATACGCCACCATGTCGAGGACGAAGAGGACGAGCTACTGCCACTGCTTCAAGAACATTGCAGCGACGAACAGCTGCAGGAGCTGGGGGCGCACGTTCTTCGGGCAAAAAAGGTGGCGCCCACTCGGCCCCACCCGTCAGCGCCGGACACTCCGCCAGCGAACATGATTATCGACCCGGGCGCCGGCCTGGTCGATCGTATTCGGGACCGCATCAGTGAACGTTCCAATTGACCCATTCCTGCGTGTGAGGCGCACGGGCAGCGGTTGTAGCGCGATTGCACTGCAGCCGCCGTCCGCACCACGCTGAGCCCGACATTCATCGATGACATCCGGTGGACACATCGATTTTCAAGACGTCCACATCAGCCACAGCCATCGTTCTGCCGGCTCTCGAACATCGCCGAACCCGGACGCGGGTCCGACCATACGAAGGCGTCTCCATAAGACGGCTGCCTGGGCGAACTCAGCCATCTGTGTGAGCGACCGGCCGATCCAGGCACGCTAGTTCAGCATCTGCGCGCCCCTCCGCAATGTTTCCGGTTCTTGCGTGGGCCCGGGTGACATACCCGCGGGAAGGCCCACGCCATCTGCGTTCGTACGCGAAAACCTACGGTGGTGGGCGCCATCGCGATGATGACGACCACCACCAGTTGCAATGTCACAAAGATTCACGACTCTGTCAGCGTGTGATCGTAAGCCACTTCAGTCACGCCGTGGGCCGTACGCGGCCCCAGTGCCACCATGGCACGGACCATCCCAATTGATCCGAGAATCCGAAGTGGCTGTTGCTGCGGGGGAAGTACATCCCGTACCAAAACAACGGCACCCATTCGGTGTCACGAGCCCAGATCTCCTGTAGCCGCTTATAGTGCTCCCCGCGTTCCTCTCGTGTGGCAGCAGCCCGGGCAGCCGCGTAAGCGGCGTCGACGTCGGGATTGCGGTGGCCGGCCATGTTGTTTTTGCCGCCGGAGGAATACTTCGTCCGCGTGATCTCCGGGTCCGGGGCCATCGAGCCACCCACGATGATCAGATCGAAGTCGTGCTCATCGCGGATCTTGCGGGCCCAGTCGACCGAGGACAAGCCTTCGAATGTGACGGAAAAACCCAAGCGTTCCAACGCTTCCGACACGATCTGCGCCAACGGACGGTGACCATGGAAATTGTCCATGTAGAACAAGCGTAGGCTGCCGCGCGAACCATTGTCATCGCGGACGACCTGCGCGTCGTCGAGGAGTTTCTCCGCCTGATCCATATCGAACCCGGGCGCTTTCGCGTCAGGATTGAAGGCCCACTGCGTCGACTCGAGCAGGTAGTGGTCCCACGCGCGCGAGACGCCGGGGTCGGCCAACTCTTCGATGCGCGAACGGTCGATCGAGTGGGCGACGGCGCGGCGAACCCGTTCGTCCTGCCACAACGTGCTGCCATGATTGAAGTCCAGCAACGCCATGCCCGGCCCTTCGAAAGTCACGAGCTCGGCATGGGTGGCGCCGTCCATCAAATTCAAGCGGTCTTTGGTCAGCGTGTCCTGCGGTACTACGTGAGCGTCGCCGCGCGTGACCATGCGCACGCATTCGTCCCGGTCGGGCTCGATCTTGAGGATGAGCCGGTCGATCTCGGGCTGTGGCCCCCAATGGTTCTTGACTGCTTCCATGACGACGCGGTCGCCCGGGACCCACTCGATAAAGCGGAACGGTCCCGAACCCACAGGCTGGAAGTTATGTGGGTTCGTCGACCAGTCGGTGCCCTCATACAAATGGGCAGGCAGGATGTGGGCGAAGATGAAGTTGCCCAGCAACACCAAAAAACCCGAATTCGGTGTGGACAAACAGTAGTCCACAGTGTGTTTATTGACCTCGACGATCTCCTCCACGTCGTCGAGGAACATGGAACCCGTATAGCCCATCTTCTTGGCGTGACTATGGGTATAGGCGACATCGTGCGCCGTCACCGGCACGCCGTCGTGCCAACGCGCCGCCTGGTTCAGGTGGAAACGCCAGCGCCGCGCGCCGTCCAGACATTCCCAGTGCGTCGCCAAATCCGCATGCGGGTTGATGTCATACCATTCGTTCAACACCACCCGGTTGAAAATGTTGTTGCACGCCATGTACCCGGCACTACCGGTGGTGTTGCGGTACACGTCATTGAATTCCACTGCGTCAGTGGGACTGGCCACGACCAGTTCTCGCATATTCATCACTTTCCTAAGAAGAATTACTACTGGGAATTGCCGGAAGCGGCGACGGGACGAATACGGCCCCAGTGCCACCATGGAATCGAGTAACCGAGCTGGTCGGCCCAGCCGAAAAAGCGGGTACTACGTGGGTAGTAGGTGCCGTACCAAAACAACGGCACCCATTCGGTGTCCCGGGCCCAGATCTCTTGCAGCCGCTTATAGTGCTCTCCGCGTTCCTCACGGGTTGTGGCTGCGCGGGCCGCCTCATAGGCGGCGTCCACATCGGCATTGCGGTGGCCGGCCATGTTGTTTTTACCGCCGGAGGAATACTTCGTGCGCGTAATCTCCGGGTCCGGCGCCAAAGCTCCACCTACGACGATGAGGTCGAAGTCGCCGTCGGTGCGTATACGTCGCGCCCAGTCGACCGAGGACAAACCTTCGAACGTGACAGAGAAACCCAAGCGTTCCAAGGCATCCGACACGATCTGCGCCAACGGACGGTGGCCGTGGAATGTGTCCATATAAAACATGTTTAGCGAGCCGCGTCCGCCGTCGTGTCCGCGTTGAACTCCCGCCTCGACAAGCAGCGTCTCGGCCTTATCGAGATCGTGTTCGGGCGCCTTCGCATCCGGGTTGAACGCCCACGGCGTCGATTCCAACAGGTAGTGGTCCCAGGCCTGCGACACTCCCGGATCGCCCAGCTCTTCGATCCGCGAACGGTCGATCGCGTGGGCGACGGCACGGCGGACCCGTTCGTCCTGCCACAATTTCCTACCGTGATTGAAGTCCAGCAACGCCATGCCCGGCCCGGGCCGCGTGAGGACTTCGGCGTCGACCGCGTCGTCCATGAGGTGCAGCCGGTCCTTCGTCAGGGTGTCCTGTGTGACGATGTGCGCCTCGCCGCGGGCGACCATCCGCACGCATTCGTCCCGGTCGGGAACGATCTTGATCGTCAGACGGTCGATCTCGGGCCTTGGTCCCCAGTGGTCCTTGACCGCCTCCATGACGACCTTGTCACCCGGGACCCATTCGACAAAACGGAACGGGCCGGAGCCGACGGGGTTCAGGTTGTGCGGGTTCGTCGACCAGTCGGTGCCCTCATACAGGTGCGCCGGGAGGATGTGGGCGAAGATGAAGTTGCCCAGCAACACCAAAAAGCCCGCGTTCGGCGTCGACAAGTGGTAGTCCACAGTATGTTTACCGACCTCGACGATCTTTTCGACATCGCCGAGGAACATGCCGCCGGTGTATCCCATCTCCTTCGCATGGCTATGGGTATAGGCCACGTCGTGCGCCGTCACCGGCACGCCGTCGTGCCAACGCGCCGCCTGGTTCAGATGGAAGCGCCACCGGCGCGCCCCATCCAGACATTCCCAGTGCGTCGCCAGATCGGGGAACGGGTTGATCTCGTACCATTCGTTCAACAGCACCCGGTTGAAAACGTTGTTGCACACCAGGTAGCCAGCGCTGCCGGTGGTGTTGCGATAAACGTCATTGAACTCGCGGGCGTCATGGGGTGTTGCCACCACAAACTCGAGGGTCATGACCGGCCTTTCCGACGCGGATACGCGTCACCTATGTTTGAGAAGATCTCCGTGCGGGCACGGCTGCGGCTGGTCATCCTTTGTGGGCCACAGCGGCCTCAAGAACGGTGGTTTTGCTTTTTCGATCCGCGGATCCGGAACCGGCACCGCCGTCAACAGGGCCCTGGTGTAGGCGTGCGTTGGCTCATACAACACGCGAGACGTCGGGCCGGATTCGACCATCTGGCCGCCGTACATGACTCCCACCGTGTGCGAGATATCGGCGACGACAGCGAGGTCGTGAGCGACGAACAGGTACGACACGTCGCGTGCCTCCTGCAATTCGCGCAGCAGCGACACAATCTCCGCCTGAACCGATACGTCAAGCGCGGAAACAGGCTCGTCCAACACGATCAGTTCTGGTTCCAGGGCCAGTGCCCTCGCGATCGCAATACGTTGACGCTGCCCGCCCGAGAACTCATGCGGAAACTTCCCTGCGCTGCCACGGGGAAGCTTCACCTGGTCTAGCAGGTCGTAAACTCGAGCGGCGGGAAACTTTTGCCGCTGGATCTTGGCCGGCTGACTCAACAGGTCCGACACCGTCATCCGCGGATCCAAAGAGGTATAGGGGTCTTGAAACACGACGGAGACGTCGGCGCGGAACTTCTTGGCGGCCTCGCCACGCATCGCGGTCACATCCCGTCCCGCGTATTCGACCGTACCCACAGTCGGCTTTTCCAGCCCCAGCAGCGTGCGCAACAGGGTCGTCTTCCCTGATCCGGACTCACCGACGATGCCGAGCGTGCGACCACGATCGATGCGAATGTCCACTCCACACAGTGCGTGAATCACGTTTTGACCGCGACGACGCGCGCTGCGCGGGGGCCGGAAATGCTTCACCAGGTCGGTCGTGGACAGCAATGCTTCGTTCATGACTCGTCCTCCTCCACACGGCCCGCGGCAGCGGAAAGGGCCAGGCTGGGGGCCAAAGACAGCAGGCTTCGGGTGTACTCGTGGCTCGGGGAATCGAAGATGGTGTGCACGTCCGTGTGTTCGACAACGTCCCCATCGCGCATCACGGCGACCTTGTCGGCGATCCCCGCCACCAGCGACAAGTCGTGGGTGATGAACAGCATGGCGGCGCCGGCACGTTCCCGCGCCAACGACAGGGTCGACATGACCTGCGCCTGGACCGTCACGTCGAGCGCGGTCGTGGGCTCGTCGGCGATGATCAGTTCCGGATCGTGCACCATCGCCAACGCGATCGCAATCCGCTGGCGCATGCCGCCGGAAAGCTGGTGCGGATACGAATCGAGCAGTCGCGCCGGGTCCTTAATCGCAACGCCATCGAGAAGCTCAACGATCCGCGACCGGTAGTCGTGCTGGAGCGGCCCGGCCAGGCGCATCGAGTCCTTGAACTGCGCCGCGATCGTCAACACCGGGTTCAACGTCGTCGACGGGTCCTGCAGGATGACGGCGATTCGGCGTCCACGGTATTGCCGCCACTGTTGGAAGCTCAATTCCGTGATTTCCTTGCCGTCGAACCGAATCGACCCGCCGCCGACCGCGCTGGGAGGCAAGAGCCCCACCAGCGACAACGCGGTCACCGACTTACCGGAGCCGGATTCGCCGACCAGCGCGAGGACCTCGTTTTTCGCGATGCTCAGGTCGATGCCGTTGACCGCTCTCGAATCGCCGAAATCGACCGTCAAGCCACGCACGTCCACCAGGCCCTTGGCCTCATCGCTGGGCACCTGGCTCTGGTCCTTAGTGCGCTGCGCCGCCTGCAACGGGTTCACCAGCGACGCCTTCGGGTTGACGGCGTCACGCAGTCCTTCGCCGGCATAGTTCATGGCCAACACGATGAGCACGATCAACAGGCCCGGGAAGTAGAACAGCCATGGCCGAGTCAGCACCGCCGACTGGGCATTGGAGACCAACAGACCCAAGGACGTGTCCGGCGGCTGCACACCGAAACCGAGGAAGGACAGCCCGGACTCGGCCAGGATGGCCGTACCGAACAAGAGCGTGGCGGCGACGATGATGTGGTCCGCCACGTTCGGGATGAGGTGGCGGGCCATGATCTGGATATTGCCGGCACCCATGACGCGTGCGGCGTCCACGAACGGTAGTTCGCGGAGACTGAGCACGATGCCGCGCACCAAACGCGACACCGACGTCCACATCAACACACCCAATACCAGCGACAACGCGATCCAGTTGACACCGCCTGCGGGAACGACCGACCCGAGGAACGCGGCGATGGCGATGGTGGGCAGCGTCAGTGTCAAGTCGACCAAGCGCATCACGGAGGCGTCCACGAACCGTCCGAAGTATCCGGCCACAACGCCTAGCGACACGCCCAAGACGGTGGCCACGACAGTCACGCTCGTGGCGATGAGCAATGACTGCTGCAGCCCGCGCAGCGTCTGCGCGAACAGGTCACGGCCCAACGTGTCGGTACCCATCGGGTGGGTTGCCGAAGGCGGCTGCGACAGGTCCGGGGTGATCTCACCGTGGCCGTACGGCCAAAACATCGGCACCACGATCGCGATGAGCGCCAACAACACCACGACCGCGAGCCCACCGACTCCGAGTTTGTGACGCAGGAAGCGGCGGAGAATGACCCTGCCGCGGCCGTTGCCGCCAGTTACAGGCTCGGTGGCGACGATATTACTGTCCATAGCGCACCCTCGGATCCACGATCGCGTACAACAGGTCGGCAATGAGGTTGAACACGACGACGGCAATAGCGGCGATCAGAAGCCACGCGAGCACGGCGTTGCTATCGCGCAGGTTGATCGACTCCAACAGGAACCCACCCATGCCGCGCCATTGGAAAACGGTCTCGGTGATCACGGCGCCCGACAGCAACACGGGCAGATCCAAAGCCACGATCGTGATGATGGGGATCAGCGCCGGCCGCACCACGTAGCTGCGGACGACACGCCCACGCGATAGCCCCTTCAAAACCGCGAACCGCACATGGTCGCTGGCCAGCGAGTCGGCGATGGCCGTGCGCTGGTATCTGTTCCAGGTGGCGAAATGCACCAGAGCTAGCACTATGGTCGGTAGGACGAGGTGGGCCGCGGAGTCCAGTAGGAACGGTACGAAACCTTGAGGCGGTGGCACGGAGTTGGCGCCTACGGTGGCGAAGACGGAAGAGCCGACCTGATCGTTAAAGTAGATGCCCCACTGTTTGAACAGGACCGCCATCCAAAATGATGGCAACGCGAGCATGAAGAACGTCATCGGTGTGATCACGACATCGGGGAAACGGTGCTGGCGCAGCCCGGAAATAGTTCCCGCGATCAACGCCAGCACCAGGGCGATAGCCACTGCCACGACGACGAGACGCAAGGTCACCCCGATATGGCTGCCGATCTCGGCGCCGATATCGCGAGTGGCGACCGTGGATGGTCCCAAGTCGCCCTGGAATAGGCCCGAGACCCAGTCCAGGTAGCGGATGTGCAGTGGCTGATCCAGGCCGAGGCGTGCTTCCTCGGCCTGGATCACCGTTTCCGACACAGGGGGTTGCCGGTCACGGAGTTCGCCCAAAGGGTCGCCCGATACAGCGATCACCAGGAAGATCACGATCGAGGCAAGGAGCAGCACACCTACGGCGCTTGCCAACCTGCGTAGGATCATCCCCGCCATCGAATCCTCCTAATGCTACAAAATGGACTTGCGTCAGTTGCCCGATTTACCGTTGACGCGACGGATCCGTCCCCAGTGCCACCACGGCACCGAGTACGCGACCTGATCTGACCAGCCGAAGAAGTCGGCGCTTCGCGCGAAGTAGGTGCCGTACCACAAAAGTGGTACCCATTCGACGTCACGCGCCCAGACCTCCTGCAACCGCTTATAGTGCTGGCCGCGTTCCGGCAGCGTCGCGACACTGCGCGCGGCTTCATAGGCCGCGTCCACGTCAGGGTTGCGATGCCCGGCGAAGTTGCCGTCACCGGTGGAGGAGTATTTCGGCGACGTGATTTCCGGGTCCGGTGTGAGCGCTCCGCCCACGATCACAAGGTCGAAATCGTGTTCCTGGTTCACTTTGGCGGCCCAATCCGGTGAGGACAGCCCTTCCACGACCACATTGATGCCGACCTGCTTCAGCTGATCGGCGATCATCGCCGCCAACGGGCGATGGCCGTCGAACAACTCCATGTAGTACAGCCGGAGAGTGCGGTCCGCCAGGTCGTCGGCCGCTCCCGCTTCCGACAGCAACTTCTTCGCTTCGGCCACGTCGTGGTCGGCGGCCTTGGCGTCAGGGTTGAATGCCCAGTCTGTCGAGGCCAGCAGGTAGTGCGGCCACGCCTGCGACACCCCGGGATCCGCCAACGTGGCGATCTCATCCCGGTTTATCGCGTGCGCGACTGCTTTGCGCACCGTTGTGTCCTGCCACAGCTGGTCGCGATGGTTGAAGTCCAACAGGGCCATGCCCGGTCCCGGGTCCTTCATCACCTCGATGTTCGCGGTCGCGCCGTCGAGGAGGTGAAGCCTGTCCTTCGTGAGCGTGTCCTGCGGGAAATAGTGTGCTTCGCCGCGGGCGACCATGCGCACGCATTCGTCCCGGTCGGGAACGATCTTGAGCGTGAGCCGGTCGATCTGGGGGCGCGGCCCCCAGTGGTCCTTGACCGCTTCCATGACGATGCGGTCCCCGGGGATCCACTCGGCGAACCGGAACGGGCCAGAACCGACGGGGTTCAGGTTGTGCGGGTTCGTCGACCAGTCGGTGCCTTCGAACAGGTGCGCCGGGAGGATGTGGGTGAAGATGAAGTTGCCCAGCAAGACCAAGAAGCCCGAGTTGGGTTTGGCCAAGTGGTAGTCGACGGTGTGGTCATCCACTTCGACGATTTGCTCCACATCGCGCATGAACCGTCCGCCTGTGTATCCCATCTCCTTCGCGTGGCTATGGGTGTAGGCCACGTCGTGCGCCGTCACCGGCTCGCCGTCGTGCCAGCGCGCCGCCTGGTTCAGGTGGAAGCGCCAGCGCGTGGCTCCGTCCAGACATTCCCAGTGCGTCGCCAGGTCGGGGAACGGGTTGATCTCGTTCCATTCGTTGAGCACGACCCGGTTGAAGATGTTGTTGCATGCCAGGTAGCCGGCGCTTCCGGTGGTGTTGCGGTACACGTCGTTGAATTCGAGCGCGTCATGCGGTGTCACGACGATGAATTCTTCAGTCACGAAAATCGTTGTCCTTCGTCATAGTTGTGTCCGGAGTGGTCGTGTCGGGCCTACGATGCGCCGGGTTCAGCCAGCTGTCCCCATTGCTCCACATTCATCGTCGTGCCGTATTTGCTCGGGTTGATGAAGATGTTTCCGAATTCCTGCGGGTACACCGCCATCATCGGCGTGCCGAACAGTGGCAGCACGACACCGTCGTCCAAGAGCACACGGTCCAGCTCGTTCATCAGCTCGATCTGCTTCTTCGGATCCAATTCAGACGATGCGGATGCCATCAGCTCGTCGGCTTTCTCGTTTGAGTAACCGAAGGAGCGGGGTGCGTCCGTGCCGTACCACTGCTGCATCGACAGCGGCCCCAGGTCGAGCGCGGTACCGGTCGCCATGATGTCGAAATCGCCGTCGCGCAGCGCGGGACTGTACTGGGCACCGTCGGCGGCATCGATGTTGACGGTGATGCCGATCTTGAGCAGCTGCTGCTGCGCAATCTGGGCCAGCTCCATCCGCAACACGTCGGTGCCGAGCGTCAGGAAGTTGAGGTCACGCAGAGGCTTGCCGTCAGGCTGAATCAGCTTGTCCTTCTTGATCTCGTATCCGGCGTCTTCGAGGATCTTCTTAGCCTTGTCGACGTCGCCGGCACCGATACCCAGGTCGCTGAGGTTGTCCTGGTATGCCTCTTCCCCGCCGATCTTCTGGTCGGGGACGTACACCGAGCTCTTCATCTGCGGCACGTCTTCGGCGAACTGGCCGATGGTGCGTTCACGCATGTCACTAAGGTCAAACGCGGTAGCGATCGCTTTGCGAAGCGGTTCGTCGCTCATCGTTTCGCCGGTGGTCTTCATGCCGAGGTGGTAGTAGGTCAGGGTCGAACCGGTCCTGACTGTCATGTTCGGCAATTGCTCGGCCTGCTCCTTCGTGTCGACCGTCGGCGTGTCGTACACGAGCTGCACTTCGCCGCTTTGCAACGCGGTCAGCTGCTCGCTTTCGCCGGTGATGTAACGGGTCGTTATTTTCTCCAGATGCGGACCTTCGCCGTACCACTTCGGGTTCGGCACCATCGTCATCGAGATGCCTTTGGTGTGGTTATCGACCATGTACGGGCCACCCGACACCTCAGGCACGTTCTCGACGAAGCCTTCGTTAAAGCTTGTGGCGAGGTCGCCGTATTCGTCGGCGACGTGGGCCGGAAGGATGTAGTTGAACAGGCTGCGCCATTCCGAGAACGGTTCGGAGTAGACCATCGTGATGGTCTTGCCGTCGTCGCTGCCTTCCACCGATTCGATGTCGCTGTATCCCTCGGTGAACGCGGCCAGGCAGTCTTCGCACTGCTCGGGATCCTGAACAGCCTGGGTGTAGATGAAGTCATCCGCGCTGATCGGGGTGCCGTCGGACCATTGTGCTTCGTCCTGCAGGACGTATTCCACGGTCATCGGGTCCTCTTCGACCACGTCGGCGCTTTTGAGTAGCGCCTCGTTCATGACCACGGAGGTGTCCGGGTTCGTGAGGAACGGGTGCGGATACAGCGGCCATTGCTGCTGCCGTTGCCCGGTGGTGTCACCGTTAGCTGAGATCGGGTTCCAGTCGGTTATATCGCTCGTCGCGGCGATGGTGATTTCGCCACCGTCGGTAACCTCCTGGACCTCGTTGTCGCTTGCTTCTTCGTCCGTGGGTCCGGCGGATGTGCATGCTGCTGTGGTAAGCAACGCGGCGGCCGCGGCGACCAAGGAGATACGACGAGTCCTCGTCATGGATTCCTCCGAGAAAACTTGAATTGATAGGCGCTGCCCCAACGCCACATCGCCTGATTGGGTAAACCATAGTTAGACTTAACCCAACGTTAAAGTCATTATGTCCATGGACATAACTATTATGAGAGCGCACAAAACCATCATGCAGACAGAACGCGCCATCCTCAGCACAATCACCCGAGCCGTCACGCTACGCACTGCAGCCGCACTGACTCGTACTGTGACTGAACTCATCAATACTGGCGGCATCCCGGCGCACGCCAGGCTTCCCACGATTCGGTCGGTATCCGAAGAACTGGGCATGAGTCGTTCCGCGGTCGGTCAAGCCTGGCGTGAACTCCAAGCCCAAGGACTCGTCGAAAGCAAACGTCGCGGCGGCACCACCGTCATCGCACAACCAACCCCGCCACATGCCAAACGTTTCGAATCCATGATCCGCGCGTCTATCACCATGTCCATCGACCTAGGCAACCTCTGGTGCAAGGAGGTTCCGTCCATCGACCTGGGCCCTGCCTTCGAGTACGCGTTGGCCCAGGACAGCGTCGGGCACCAATTCGCTGAACCGATCACCCCACAGCTGCGCGACGCGGTCGCTGCGACCTGGCCATTCGAGACCGATACCTTCCTAACGCTGCACGGTGCGGTCGACGCCCTGGAAATGACCCTGTCGGCTCTCATCCACCCTGGCGACCGAGTCGTCGTAGCAGCCCCGACAATTGCCCGGATCTTCGACATCCTGGAAGCCCTCGACGCGACGCCCGTGTCAATCCCGTGGAACGGCGCCGGCCCCGACCTCAATGAACTGGACCGCGCCCTAGTGGGCAAACCGGCGGCGTTCATCTATCAGCCAACCAGATCGCTACCGTCGGGGGATTCGGTCACTTCAGACTGGATCGCCGATGCTGCAGAAGTCCTATCGGGACAACTTCCGATCCTGGAACTCGACCAAACCTGGCCGTTGGGGGGCGCGCGAGAGTCGCTAGGCACCCGCTTGCCGGATCAAGTACTGCACACCCGTTCGTTCAACTACGCCTTCGGCGCCGACATGCGTCAAGCCGTCGTCGGAGGAAACTCCAGACTCACCGACATCCTGTGGAACCGTCTGTCCTATTCATCCAGATACGTGTCGCGCATCATGCAGCTGGCGCAGGCGTACCTGCTCACCAATGCCGACACCGCTCAGACTTTGGACGCCTGGGATAATGAGATCCACCGCCGCCATGGCGCATTCGCCGATGCGCTGCGGGCACGCGGGCACGAGATCAAAGATGCCGGGCCACCGATGATCTGGCTTCCGGTACCAGACGAACATTCGGTATGCACCCGCTTGAGCACCCGCGGGATCGTCGTCCACCCCGGCACGTTCTTCACGGCAGGCGTCACCGCCGGACCCCACATCAGCATCAACGCCGCAGCGTATGGCGAAGGGTTCGAAGAGCTGGCCGACGAGATTTCCACGGCCGCCGATACGCGCCTACCCGGAGTTCTATAGTCGCGAACCCCCGAGTCCTTTATGGCTTCCTTACCCCGGCACGGGGGTGCACGACCGATGGTTGTCGCTGGGCTCCCGTATGGATGTCATTGACCACCGGACAAGCCAATCCCGCCATCGCGTTGATCACAGCCGTGAAGCTGCTCATGTACTGACCAAAGGTGCGTTCATATTCTTATTCGTACTATCCATTATGGATATATATGCAACATTGGCCTCTATCCATCTGACCAAAATAGGTTGTGAAACGCCCATGACGGTGTCACCGTTGCGGATGGTCGCCAGGAGTAAAGATCACGATGTCGGTATCCACATCCGCCAACGGGACCACCCGCTTCCAGCCGATGTGTTCATAGAACGCGATGACGTCGGGCACGCCCGACCACGTCAGCAACCATGCCCTGTTCTGAGGTGCCGCACGACGCACCAGCGCACCCAGCAGTGCGCGACCATGCCCGTTTCCCCGGTATTGCGGTAGGACCGCCAGCTCATCGACTTCGAAAGCGCCGATCAATAGCAGTTCGACTCGCCCGACGCCGAGCTGCAGCGCCACTTTCGGATAAGCCCGGTCCTCCCGAAAGGGAGCCTGGGTCACCCAACCATTGGCGAATCCCGTGATGCGACCATCCATTTCCGCAACTACTGCCGCGAAACCGGGCCGTGGGATGTCGTCGACGAAACGCGCGCGGAAGCCGTCGCGGATCTGCTCTTGGCTATACGTCCGTGCTTTGTTCCATGGCGGACCCGAAAACGTTTCCACGTAGACATCGCTGATCTCGTCGGCTCGCGCGCGTGCCTCAGCCTGGTCGATCATCCTCATGCGACGACAATAGCCCGTATTCACGGACACGCGAACGGGACGTTGGCGGTGTCATGTTACCGACATGCGGAAACACGGGAGCATACTCGATACCAACTCTCGCTTTTGCACACATCTGCGGGTATCAGCACCCAGACCGACTAGACATATAGACCACCCATAGGCCTAGTTCGGATACTCCTTATTGTCGTATTGGCTTCGCTTGACATCTCGCCCTAGTCTGTCGACTTAGAACGCGAGTCTGCGACCGTCTTGGCACGGTTGCGAACCCGCCCAGCTCTGCGGCCTCAGTCCGGGCGATCACAGTCTTGCGATTCTCGGCGCGGCGGCCCAGGAACCCGCTGCCGAAGCCGTGAGCACCGCCCCCTGCGACGGCGACCCCATCTGCGTGCCGGATGACACCTGTTCGGGCGACCCATGGGTACCGCTGCCGTGCGCGGAGGACGAACTGAACACGGCACCGACAAGGCGACCGACCCCCTCCTCCCGCTGAGTGCTACCGCCGTATCCACACGCCGGGCCGGGGTGTCGTGACGCCGCAACCTCAACGGGTCTCGGTCCGGGAACCACCCACGTCAGAAGGCCCACGGCACCCGCTTTCCCTCCAAACACTAAGTGGAGACTCCAGCCTCCGTGACGGCAGTGGAGCGACCGTCGAGCGCGAGCCGCAGGTATGCCTTCGACACCAGAAGTACGGCGGTAATGCCGATCCCAGCAGCAGAAGCGATGACAAGGGCGTGCGTTGGCGTCGCGACTGTCATCAACAGTGAGGCAAGCAGCATCCCCACCGCCCCCAGTGAGGAGGAGGCACCCATCTGCGCGGCGAAGATCTGGCCGCGTTCACTCTCGGGATACGCGCGCCCCACGAAAGCCGAGATCTTCGGGTCGGCCGTTGCCTGCGCCAACGAACCACTGGTGTTGCAGGCGACGCTCACGCCGATCGGCACGCCCGCCGCCAAGAACAGTCCGCTGACCGATGAGCCGGTCTTACCCCACCAATCGAGCACACCGATGTATTTGGCACGGCGCCAAAATCGACTCGCCACGCTGCCGGCCAGCAATGCCCACACGGGAAGGGTGAGAAACACCCCGACGGCGGCTGGTGTATACCGCTGTGTCAACACAATGGGCATGACGACGTTGTGCAGCGCCGTCACCACCGACATTGCGATCCCGACCGCCAACAACCTCGGCATCCATCCGACGCGGGCCGCCACCGTGAACAACCCGGCCCATTGGCGATCCAGACGCACCAGGTTCACGATTTGCGCCCCGGCCGACCGGTCTGTGCGCGCCGGCAGCTCCCGCGCGTCGCGCAACCCGATGACGATGACCGCGCTGACCACGAATGTGCCCGCATCGATCGCCAAAACAATGGCCGGCTGTGACATGGCGATGAATGCGCCGCCCAGTCCAGCCCCCGCTGCCAGGCCAATCCGATTGATGATGCTGTTTTCCGCCAAGGTGTCGGCAAGCGCATCGGCGGGAACCACTGACGACCAATAAGCGGCGAGGGAGGGCCGGTAATAGCCGACGGCGAGCCCATTGGCCAGGCAGCCGACAACAGCCAGCAACACCGCGGTCGCGACTGTGGGTGCCAGAGCCGCCGCCACGACGGTGAGCGTCGCCGCGGCGCGAACGAGGTCGGCGACGATCATGATCCGCACGCGGCCGTGTGTATCGGCGTAGTGGCCCCCGTGTGCGAACGAGAACAACATGCCGAGGCTCAGGGCCGTCAACGCTACGCCCACCCACTGCGCAGGAAGCACCGTAGCCAAGTAGACCGTGACCGCCACACCGGTCATGCCGTTGCCCAGCGCACTCATCGCGCCGGAAATACGCAAACGGACCACGAGCCAGCGCGGCGACATTGTCATCCAATCCCGACTCTCAACAGCAGCACCGGCAAAGTCAATCATGCCGGCGATATCGAACCGCACTGGCCGTCAGGTCGACGTCACATTGCGAAACCATCGCCGATATCAGAAGCAGCGCACAGCATCGCACCCCCATGCAGCCACGCATCGGGGTGCAGCGATGACCGGCATCAATACAACCCCGACGACGGTCGCGACCACACCGCTCAATCACAAGTCCACAGCGAACTGTTTAACTACATCGACCGCTACGATAATCTTGACTCGCGCTTCGCATCGGTTCAGCGGGCATGCCCTACCGAGCACCACGAACGTCACCACGCAACGCCACGGCAGTCGTTCACGAAGCGTCCCCCTTAAACGGCCCCCACCCCACGTAGGCGGCCGGCGATCAGAAAGGCACCTGCAGTCAGCTCATGAGAACGCGGAAAGAACTGGTTGAGGCGTACCTGTTCGTCACGCGCCGCATCATTTCGGCGATGATGTCGACCAACCCCGACGCCGTCGAACTACCCATGCGGCGCAGTCGTTACTCGGTGCTGGGCGGCACCTTGTTGGCCCTGTTGATCTTCGCCGGATTCTGGGTGATCGGGATCTTCATTCCCGCCGGGAACGACAACTGGAAACAGGAAGGGCACGTCGTCCTCAACACCGATACGGGGACCGTTTACGTCTATATGCAGGAGACGCTGTACCCGGTCAAGAATCTCGCCTCCGCGAAGCTCATCGCCGCCGACGACGAAGTAACCCAGGTGGAAAGCGCGGACCTTGATGGCGTCGACCGGGGATGGGAGCTGGGCATCGCCGACGCCCCACCCGCGATCCCGGCGCCCGAGGACCTCGTCGGCCTACCGTGGCAGGTCTGCAGCGCGCCCGGCGCTTATGACAACACGAAACGCGAAAGCCATGTCATCGTCAGCGCCCCCACCACCGACGCGGTTTTCGACATGCCGTCGGTGATCGTCAAAACCAGCGACGATTACTACCTGCTGTGGAACGACGAGAAGCATCTCGTCGAGGACACCCGATCCCTGCTGTCGATCGGCTTGGACCCCAAGCAGGCGGTTCCGGTCAGCAACGCCTTTATCAACGCGATCCAATCGGGCTCCGACTTGGCGCCGCCCACGATCAAAAAGTCCGGCAAGGACGCGGGAGAAGTCGGCGGGGAGGACGCCGAATACGGCGACTTCTTTGCCACCGGCGGGCAGACTTACGTCCTGTCCACGGGCGGTCTGGCCCCCGTCGGCGAGACCACGATTGCATTGTTGAGTGAAGGCGACACCGTGGAGCCGCGCACGATCTCGGCGTCTGAGCTCGAAGAGATCGGCACCGCGAACCTGGAACCGGCCGACTTCCCGCAGAAGATTCCGGCACTGGCCGATGTCGAAACGGACGCGGTCTTGTGCGCCGTGGCCACTGATGACGAACCGATCTCCTTCGCCGTGTACGACGAGCCTCCCGAAGCCGTTACGGCACCGACCGTGTTCAGTCCCGTCAACGAAGATGACGAGGTGAGCACCGCGGAACATTTCTGGATCCCCGGCGGTAAGGCGGCCCTGGTGCGCGAAGTAGGCACCACCAGCGCCAAGGACGGCACCATCTACCTGCTCACCGATCAGGGGGCGAAGTATGCGTTGGCCGACGACGCCGTCGACCGGCTCGGTTTCTCGAAGGTCCAGCCCACGCCGGTGTTGGCATCCCTGATCTCGCTGGTGCCGACGGGACCGGCGCTCGATCCGGACGCGGTCCGCAAGCAGGTGCCGTTTGAGATCGAATAGGCAGGCAACTTTTGGTTTTGATCGATCTCCACTAATCTTTAGACACGTGCGCCAGTCCGGCTGACTGAACCAACGATCGTCCCCTGTCGGCCACGGCGATACCACCATTAGCCCCGGAAGGAACGCGATGAACGACGTTACAGCCGATACGTCAGGGATCGAAGCAACCGGCTCCCAGATCACCGCCCTCGGTGAAAAGATCCGCTCCGATTTTGACGGGCTCAAAGGCGGCCTGGAATGTGAGACACCCGGACTGAACACGCCTGGTGTCATGGACGGAATCGCTAACGCGTGGCAAGAGGTCTGTCACGCGGTCGCTTCCGAAGTGACGCGTGCCGGAGACGGCACCACCGCCGCGGGGCAAGACCATGCCACCAATGAAGATGCGCAAACCGAGGGAATGAACGCGGCCGGCGGCAAGTAGCCGCCGCGGAATGGCCCCCGGACCGTTAGGGTTCTTCGACTTCGTCGGGAAGTAGCCGGGTCAGCGCCCGCCACACATCGGTACTGCGCGTGGGCCACAGCGACGCGTCGACTCCCGATGCCTCGCAGCGCCACATACCCTGGTCGGTGTCGATGACTTGGAGCCCATAAGATGCGGGCCGCCCCGACGGTTCCACCCACATAGATGTCACCGACCATCGGCGCCAGGGGCCCGGCACCAACACATCGATCACGGGATGTGGCGCGTCCCCCGTCGACGTGAACCGAGACGCGGCCGCTTCGCGTTCGGCCACGCTGCCGCCCAGTAGCCCTTCCAGGGAGGAACGCGGCATCAACAACGGCTCGGTCTCGCTCGTGAACCGCGGGCGGGGCTGCAATTTCACCAGCTTGGCAACCACGGCGGGGATCAGCGTCGGATGCACCTCGAAGAAATGCCTCATGCCGCTCGCCCGGTCGGCCAACAGCGCACCTGTGTTCCCGTTGAGCCAGCCGTCCGCGCAGCGTTCGGAACCGTCGTGATCGAACACGTCGATGCGCAGCTGGCACGAAGGGTCCATGACCGCGGTGATCGGCGGTACGAGCGTGTCATGGAGTCCATCGGCAGAGATGACCCCGGCTTGCCGGAATTCTTCAAGTTCCGGCCCCGGCGGGTCCCCGGCGGCCGCCCAATTGATCAACTGGTCGAAGGCGGACTGATCCATGAGGAACTCCCCCGTTTCGGGGGCAAAGCGCACATTCATGAGTCCTCACCGAGTCGAGGGCTTCCAGGGACGAATTTGGTCGCGGCTTCGGCGGCGAGATCAGCGTAAGCGTCGTATTCCAGCGTGCCGGCCGAAAACGTGATGACGTAGCCGTAGCCGGCTTCCGCCATCGCCCATTGCTCCATCGTCACCGCGTATTGACCGTCGCCTTCGTGGTGCGCCAGGCGACGCACGATCGGATATGGCCCGTCGGTCAACAGTTCCCGATCCAGCAGCATGAACTGGGAGAGGTTGTCAGGAAGGTGGCGCTCGGTCGCGTCCTGCCACACCTGGAGATCGGCGTTCGCCGCCAGTGGTTCGACGGTCACGACCAGGTTGGCCCGAAACCCCCCATCCTTCGGCGGTTCCACCACCACGAGGGCCACGTGCGGCTGGATGTCTTCCGACAGCTGCCATTGCGCCGGGAGCGGCAACGTGAAATCGGCCCTAGGATGCCGGTACTCGATGAGGGACAGAGTCTTCACCTTCCATTCCGCTCGCAGGGTTTCCGTTGCCTGCCGACGACCGTGTGGTTCTCGGTCAAAACTATAGGTCTACCGCGAGAGGGCGACCATGGCCCTACTGCGCCGGACCGGCTTCGGTCGTGTTCGGGGCGCGGAACAACGTGTAGTGCGCCACTGCGCAGCATCCCATACTGGTCGTCACCACGGGGTGACGGCGTGCCATGCCGACGAGACGCCGCTGGCCACCGAATCGGCCGCATTGCCAACAGTGTCCACAGTAGCTTCAGCTGCCGAGTTACCCAGCATCCCCATACCCGCGCCACCACCGATTCCACCGACGATGCCCCCGATCACGGCGCCGGCGGCGGTGCCGACGCCGGGCACGACGGACCCGATAGCGGCACCGGTAGCCGCACCAACCTGGGCGCCGGCCCACCCTCCAGCGGCAGCACTCGCACCACTGACTGCGCCGTTGTAGGCGGCACGGGTCGTTTTCGCGGTCGTGCTGAGGTCATTGCGGTTCCAGTCATCGGCAATCTGACTGGCGACCCCAGAGGCGGCACTGAGCGGGGTACCCAGTTTGGACAATTTGCCCCATTTGGCCCATTTGGCGGCATTGCCCGCCTGACCTGGCTTGGCGACATAGTTAGGATCCTTGGTCGCCGCCAACGCTTGTTCCCAACGCGACATAGAGTTGGGAGAAATGAATCTGCCATCGGGACCGCGTGGTGCGAACCGTTTGAGCGCACGTTCCTCGAATTTGGCGAGGTTGCCGAATCGCCCCGCAGCTGTCGAGAGGTTTGAGAACGCGCTCGCCAACGCCCCAGCAACGACCGGTGCGGTGGCTTCGCCGGCCGAAGCCAAGTCGTCCACGGCCTTTTCGTCAGCCTCATTCGCGATGCGAAGGGCATCGTCAATGGCGAAACGCGCATCCTGCGCACGCATCTCGTTGACGGCGGCGACCCCCGGGTCCGACACCACCGGTGTGGTCACCGTGCCGTCGCCGCTGATTGTGATGCCCGTGCCGGCCACGAGATCGAACGCATCCTGCAGCCGCGATTTGGCTTGTTCCAGCTTGCCCACCAATGTGTCCAGCGCCGAACTGACCTTACTGGCCATATCCGACACATCACCGAGCGGCGCCGCCATGATCCGCACAAGCTCGGTCGCGGCATCCTTGTCCATGCCGTCCCAGGTGCCGTCGGAAATCTCTGCCGCAGACGAGACGGCATCGGCGTTGTCCGCCATGACCTTGGACAACGACTGCGCCGTGTCCGCCGCCGAAGACAACTTAGACGTGTCCATGCTGCGCAACTGTGCAAAGGTGACCATGAAAACTCCGAACATCGCAAACCCGGGGAAGCTAAAGCATATCGATATCTGCCCTGGCATTCAATTGCCTCACACCAGCGAAGGAACCCCGCTACACCGAACTCACCTTCCGTCATGGAGTGAGGGCAGCCACGCTGCACATCCCATTACCCCGCGACGACACCAGCGATTTCGGACAGTAGTCGTACCACTGCGTAGTCGAGTCTTGGCGCGCGATCGCTACTTGGTCGATGCCTTCGACGAACTTCGGTAGGCGCTGGGACCCCGAAACACCCTGCGCGGCCCGACCGTAGCGGGCTTCCCCGCGCCCCCACCGGCGTTGTGACCCCTGGCGTTACGGCCCGGCGAGACCTCTTGCTCTGCGGGCGGTTCCTGCAGTGGCATGGTTTGGCGCGCCGGTTCGGCAGACGTCGCCTCCACTTGCACGCCGGGATCCGATGCGTTACGCATTCGAGCCTGCGCCGGATCTGGCCCCACACTGACGGCGGCCACCCCGAACGAATCGCCTGGTCCGCCGGGCGGACCGGCGGCCGAGTCGGGTTCAGCGGGCTCAACGTCCGTCGTGGCCCCGCAGACGGACCCCACCACATCCGATACCTCCACAATGGAGGTGTCGACGTGTGTCACTGGCGCACTCGGTAGCGCGGCGCGTGGCCGCGGCGGCGTTATCGCCTTGGGTTCAGGACCTCGGCGCCCCCACCGGGCCCACCAGGGCCGCTTCGTCTGTGCCTGCGATGACGCCTGGCCCCCATCGCCGTCAGCCGATCGCATCACCTCGGGTTCGATCCGCCTGCTCCGCCGTGACTCCTCAAGCGACAAAAACGGGGAAACCACGTCAGACCCGCCGTGATCGCGTATGCGTGGAACCTTTTCCATGTCCGCGAGCCTAATATTATCCGCAATTGTGATCATTACGCCCCGTCTGCGTGGTACATGTGCTTTCTAGGGTCGCTAACCTGTAGACATGTTTCGAATCGGCGCAGCAGTGGTCGCAGCGATTGTCGGCGCGGCCCTGGCGGTGGTGCCGTCATCGGCCGCGTTCGCCGCCGATTGTTCACCGGTATCCAAGGAAGGCGCGCTCGACCACACACCGTGGGGCCAGGAACGCATGGGAGCCGACAGGGTCTGGCCGCTCACTCGAGGCGCGGGAATCAAAGTGGCCGTCATCGACTCGGGCATCTCCGACGCCAGCCCCGTGCTCGAAGGCAAGGTCGAAAAAGGCAAAGACTACGTCGTACCGGAAGAAGGCGAATCGAAAGTCGGCTCCGGCTGCGACCTCGTCGGCCATGGCACCTCAATCGCCGGAATCATCGCCGGGCGGCAGATGGACGACACCCCTTTTGCCGGAATGGCACCGGATGCGCGACTGATGTCAGTGCGGGTGCTGCCGGATCTGAGCGTCAGCAATAACCGAGACCTGCCGAACATCCTCGCCGACGCCATCCGCGAAGCCGTCGACAATGACGCCGACGTCATCAACATGTCGGTCCAATTGGTCCATTCCGGTGCGTTGGAGAAAGCCGTCGAATACGCCGCCGACCACGGTGTCGTGATGGTGGCGGCCGCGGGCAACCGCGGCGGCGAAGACGGCGACAACGCCCCCCAATTCCCCGCCGCGTACGACAACGACGCGATGTTGGCGGTATCGGCGATACAACAGGACGGTTCGCCGACGGAAACATCCAATACGGGCGACTATGTCGACCTCGCCGCGCCGGGCCAAAACATTGTGGGACCTGGGCCGGAAGGCACCGGCTACACCGGCGGTGAGGGCGCCACGGGAACCAGCTTCGCGGCCGCCTTCGTGTCCGGCACGGCGGCTTTGGTGCAAGCGCGGTTCCCCGACATGGGACCGGACGAGGTGGCCAACCGAATGCGGCTCACCGCGCAGAATCCACCGCGACATTGGGACCAACAACTGGGGCACGGCGTCGTGGATCCTTACCGCGCCGTCACTGCCGACATGACCGAGGTCAAACCGGACAAGACCATGGCCGGACCGGCCTTGCAGCTGCACGCGGACGACCAGGCAACGCCGCGAACGGTCGGCGCCATCATTTTGGGGTTCACGATCGCGGCAGCGTTGGCGGTCAGCTGCGGTCGTGTCGTCATACCGATCGTGTGGCGCAAGCGCCGGCGCCGCCGTGCCGCGAAGGAACTGATGCGGCGAATCACCCCATCCGCATAACAGCCTCGCGCCCGGCCGGTTCGTACCGGCCGGGCGCGGGTCGCTATGGGTTTCGGACCGCGAACTGCAGGCGGGGTACTGGGCACCGGTGGCGCCTCGTTGGCTGCCACCGCACACGTCCTGCGCACCGCCACCGGGGCGGTGCCGCTCGCTGACCCCCGGGGCGTGATCAGGCGAACCGTGCAGCGTTGTTCGCGATCGTCTGCTGGTAACCGTCCTGGGCGTGACCGACCTGCATCTTGATGTTGTTCAGGACCTCCTGCAGGTTCTCGTCATCCGAGTTCCACATCTGCTGCAGTTCCTGGTAAGCATCCCGGTCGTTTGATTCCCACTCAGTGGAGTTGACTTTGTTCATGAGGTCCTCGATCACCTGCATGAGCTGCTCCACCTTCGTACCCAACTCACCCTGAGTGGCTTCCAGGCTACCGAAATTGGCTTGAATAAGCATAGTATGTCTCCTTCAGGCAATTAAGCGATGGCCGACGCGACGGAGTTCATACCCGAGGTCTGTTCTTCCTCGTTGGACTCGTGTTCCATCGCGGCCATGTCCACGTTTCCGCCGATGTCGGACAGCAACTGCGACAAACGGTCCTTGTGCGAGCGGAACTCTTCGACAGCATTCACGAACGCTGCACTGGCGTTACCTTTCCACATAGTACCTTCAGCAATGCTGAGCACTTGCTCAGACAGAGTGATCGCTTGAGAAGAAGCTTCCTCGATACTGTTGGAAGTACCTTGAATGCTTGTAATCTCAGCAAGAATATTCTCTGACACTGCGACACTTCCTTTCTCAACCCTTGGTTGGGGACATGAACTCAAAACATCCCGCTTATAAGGTACCGAATTTAATGGCCGAATACGCACATCGGCAATAGCAAATCTTTATTCTTCTGCGTTGGCAAAACGTGATGGAGCCAATGCAGTCTGAATCAATTCCCTACCGTCCCGGTTAATGAGAATTCCACGTCCCGGAGGTTGGACCGCCGGCTTAATTCGTCCGCCCAAAACAGCACCCTCGCTCGGTGAACCCGACATCAACAGTCCGGGCGCCTGCAGATCCCGCAGCGATTGCAACACCGGGTCCATCATTGCGCGCGCGGCGCCACCCATCCGCCGCGTGATGATGACGTGTACACCGATGTCGCGGGCCTGCGGCAACAACGGCAACAAGGCCCGCACCGCATTCGGCTTCTGCGTCATGACCAAGTCATAGTCATCGATCAAGAAGTAGACATCCGAACCGGTCCACCAGTCGCGCCGACGCAGCTGCGCGGGCGTGACATCCGGCCCCGGCAGACGCTGCTGCAGGGCCCCAACACAGTCGGAAAGGTTCTTGGCCGCATCGTTGGGTCCCGCCGAATAATTCACGAGCAACTGGTCATCCACCTCGCCGAGCAAGGTGCGGCGATAGTCGACGACGACAAACTTCGGAGGTTTCTCCGCCTCGGACCGGCTCAGCTGCTGGATGAACAACCGCAACAAATTGGTCTTGCCGCACTCACTGTCGCCAAAGATCATCAGGTGCGGGTTGTTGACCAGGTCCAACATGACCGGGGCCAGCCTCGACTCATTGATCCCGATGGCCAACGGTTCGCCGTCACCCCACTTCGGGACGTCGTCTTGTGTCACTTCCAGCGGAAGCATCCGCAACGGTTCCGCCCGCGGACCGGTCCAGGCATCTTTGCTGCGCTCCACGAAGTCGGCGACACCCGTCATGAGGTCGTCGACGCGTTGCTGGCCGTCGACGCGCGGAATCGCCGACAGGATCTGGTATCCGCCCTCGATGAGACCGCGACCAGGCGAGCGGTCGGGAACGACTTTCGCGGCGCGGCGGTCGACCTCCGAATCGATCGGGTCGCCGAGCTTCAACTCCACCCGCGAGCCCATGAGGTCACGCAACGGTGGTCGCATATCGGTCCACCGGTTGGCGGCCACCACGGTGTGCACGCCATAGGCCAGGCCGCGTTGCGCGATCGAGAAGACCTGGTCCATCTGCTCGAAGAACTCGTCCTTGAAGGCAGCCCAACCGTCGACGATGACGAACACGTCCCCGACCGGGTCATCGACCTTGCCGTCCTCCCGCAGCTGCCGATAGTCGGCGATGTTGTCGATCCCCAACTCGGCGAAACGACGTTCTCTCTCATCAATGACCTGCAACGCCTGTGCCAGGATCCGGCTCACCGCATCGGGGCTTTGCCGGTGTCCGGTACCACCGATATGAGGCAGATCCGCCAACGCCCGCAAGGAACCGCCGCCGAGGTCGATGCAGAAAATCTGCACCTGCCGCGGCGTGTGCGTCAACGCCAACGAACCGATCAAGGCGCGCAACACGGTGCTCTTGCCGGATTGGGTCCCGCCGATGACGCCGACGTTTCCGCCGGCCCCCGCCAAGTCGAGCTCGAGCAGATCGCGCCGCTGCTCGAAGGGTTTGTCCAGGTAGCCGATCGGCACGCGCAACGTCGCCGCCGGCCAGTCTGGGGCGTGCAGACCACGCTCGGGGCTGGTGTCGAGGCGCTTGAACAACATGTCCAACGTCGGCGGTTCCGCCAACGGCGGCAACCAGACCTGGTGGGCGGGCGGCCCTTTGCGGGCGATCCGTTCCGTCAGCACATCCATGAGCGTGTCTTTGACCGACTCCGGGTCCCCAGTGTCTTCGGCGGCTCGCTGCTCCACCACGGTGGCGACGCTCGGCGCGGTCTTCGGCAGTGGTTGATGTTCGCTCGTGTACGGCACAACCCTGCGCATCGTTTCCTCGGCGGCACCGTCCTCGGTCGCCCGTCGGCTCCGGTTCCCGTGGAACGGCCCCGACACGTATGAGCTGCGAAAACGTATCATCGTTTCCTGGTCGATCTTGAGGTAACCGTGACCGGGCGCCTGAGGCAGCTCGTACGCGTCCTTGACGCCCAACACGATCCGGCTTTCCGTCGACGAGAAGGTGCGCAAACCGATCCGGTACGACAAGTGGCTGTCCAGCCCTTTCAGCCGCCCCTCCTCGAGACGCTGCGAAGCAAGCAACAAGTGAACACCCAGGGACCGGCCCAAACGTCCGATCATGACGAACAGGTCGATGAAGTCCGGTTGCGCCGACAGAAGCTCCGAGAACTCGTCACAAACGATGAGCAGGCTCGGCATCGGCGTCAGCGCGATCCCTGAACGACGGTCGCGCTCATAGTCGCGCTGCGATACGTAGTTGCCAGCGGTACGCAGCAGTTCCTGACGCCGCACGAGCTCGCCTTGGATGGCGTCGGCCATGCGGTCGACCAGAGGCAGTTCTTCGGCGAGGTTGGTGATGACGGCGCTGGTGTGCGGCAAACGGTCCAAGGTCGCGAACGTGGCGCCACCCTTGAAGTCCACCAGCACGAAGTTCAGTTCCTCCGACGACTGGGTGGCGGCAAGCGCGAGCACGATCGTGCGCAGCATCTCGGACTTACCCGAGCCGGTCGCACCGATGATGAGTCCGTGTGGCCCCATGCCGCCCTGCGCGGCCTCCTTGAAGTCGAGCATGACCTTGTTGCCGTCCGGGTCCAACCCGACGGGAATGTTCAACCGCTGCGCATTCGGTTGGTTCGTGTCCCAGACTCGGCGAGGATCGAACGAGCCGGCATAACCGATGCCCAGCAGTTCCGGAAGCTCCATCGACACCGATAGCGGCTCCGCCTCGACGCTGGGTTTGGCCAAGCGGTATCGCGCCAGTTGCCGGGCAAGGGCGGTCACGGAAGTCAAGCTCATGCCGTCCGGTTTACCCAACGGCGTCTCGCTTTCCATGTGCCGCATCGTCAGCGAGTCACCGCCGGTTTCCAGGCACAGGAACCACGGCTGCATCCGCCGCGGCGTCTCGGGGTCGAAATCGATGACGGTGACCCCCGAGACTCCCTGCCCGGACAGTCGCGTCTCCGCGGGCGCGGCGACTCCGTCAGCGACCACCACGACGTACGGCCCTTCGTGGACTGCGGTCGCATCGGACAGGACTTTCGACCGTTCCTCCAGGAGGTCTTCCAGGAGGACTTCCAGCTCGGTGAAGTCGGAGGCGACGAGCCGCCGGGGCCCTGCGGCGTCCGGATCGTCGGGACGCATCGCGTGCGGCAGCCACTTCATCCAGTCCCACTCATCGCGGCGCGGCGCCGACGTCACCGCGGCAAGGATCACGTCCGCGGGACTGTGGAACGTCGCCAGCTCGCCGAGCATCGCCCTGACCAGGTCGTGGGCACCGTCGCCCATGACTCGGATCCGGCGAAACGTCCGCAGCTGCAAGGCCATCGGGATATGACGCACAGTCGACTGGGTTTTGACGAAACGACGCAACGCAATCGCGCTCATCGGTTCGAGGTCTTCCAGCGCCTTCGTCTCCTCGGTGGTCACCTCTACGGCGAGCTGTTGTTTACCGATCCCGACCCGGATTTCGCCGAAGTCGTCGTCGACCATGCGGCGTTCCCACATGCGGCGCGAGTTGACGTAGTTCCACAGGGTGCTGTGGCGCGGATGCCGCCACAGCATCGCTTCGCGCTGCTGGTCAGCCGCCCGACGCACCTTCCGGCGAGACTGCCCTAGGTAACGCACGTAGTCGCGACGTTCCGACAGCAGTTTCGATCGGGAATCGTCCTTGCCACCCATGAGCGCGACGCCGACCATCGACAGCATGGCGAGACCGAACATGCCACCGATGATCAAGAATGGGCTGTTGAGAAGGCCGCCACCGCCGCTGTCGTTTCCCCCGAAACGACCGAACCGGCCCATCATCATCAGGACCATGGCGCCCATCATGAGCACCATCGGCAGCATCGTCAAAACCTGCGTCAGGTTGCGCTGCGGCGGCGGGGTCAGCTCCGGCGGAGCTTTCATCCGTAGTTCACCAGCAGGAAGCTCGGGACCGGGGACGCGCCGACCGCGTCTGAAAGTCGCCGTACCCATCAACTTACTCCCATCGATACAGGCACCATCGTAAGCAGACCCCCGCTGACCCGGTAATCTCGCCTGCAACGAGCACTCCTCACCACGCGACTTTGGAGCCCCCCTATGGCCGCAACCGATACAGCGCTTTGCCGTGTCACGGTGGTAGCGCCGCACACCCGAATGGATGTCGCACTGCCCGCGCACGTTCCCATCGCCGAACTGCAGCCTGAACTGCTTGTACAGGCAAGCACCGGGCCTGACGGCGAGTACTTCGTGGATGACGGCATCGCGGAGGGAGGCTGGGCGTTGGCGCGGCTCGGGCAACCACCCTTCGACGCCGACCGGACCTGCGAGCAGCTAGAGATCATGGACGGTGAGGAACTGTACTTCCGTCCCGTCAAAGACACCGCGCCCGGCATCATCTTCGACGACGTCGTCGACGCCGTCGCGGTGGCCGGACTTCGCCGTTCCGATGTCTGGAACGACGGGATCAGCCGCCGGTTCAGCCTGGTCGTCGGGGCTGTGTCGTTCCTCGGATCGGTCACGGCCGCCTCGCTGGTCGGTTCCGTGCTGGCCGGCAGCCTCGTCATCGTCGTGGGCGTCATCGCCCTGGTCGCGGCCTGGGCTGTGGAACAGGCCTTCGAACGCACCCGTCCCGCGACGCTGCTGGGCACGATGGCCGCCGCCAGCGGCCTCAGCGGCGGGGCGATCCTCGTCGCCGGCGGACGCTGGATCCCCGAATACGGTGCGCCGCAATACTTCGCCGGTGCCGCAGTCATGACACTGTTTGCGATCTTGGCAGGTCTCGCCGTTGAACGCGCCATGCCGCTGTTCCATTCGATCACGTTGGCGGGGATCGGCACCATGGTCGGCACCGCCATGACCGCGTGGTTTACGGTCACTCCCCCAGCTGCGGCCGCCACGTTGGCCGCGGTGTTTCTCGTGCTCATACCTGCCTTGCCCATGATTTCGTATCGGCTCGCTAAACTGCCCATTCCGGACGTGCCCTCCAGTACCGAGGAACTGCGCCAAGGCACCGTCGCCATCGAAGACGCCGACAGCGACATGGCGTTGATCCGCAGCAACCGGGCGAACGAGTACCTGACCGGTCTGCTCGCCAGTTGCTCACTGGTGGTCGCCGGATGCGCAATGGTTTTGGGTAGTACCACCAGCGAACAGGTCTTGCCGTCGTTGATCACATCAGCCCTGCTGTCGGTGTGGCTACTGTTGAAATCCCGCTACTTCCGCAGCATTGGCCAGCGTCTGCCTCTTCTCATCGGCGGTTTCGGCGGCTTCGCGGCACTGGCGTACACCGGAAGCACGAACCTCGGCACGGACTTGATCCTGTTGATCGTTGGGGGCGGTCTCCTTGCGGTCACGGTCTTGCTGCAGATTCACGCACTGGCAATTTCCGGCAAAAAGGTTTCACCGGTGTGGGGCCGGGCCGGCGACATCACCCAAATGTTGGTGGGCGTGGCGATCGTCCCGATGACTCTGTGGGTGTGGGGCGCCTACTGGTGGATCCGCACCATCTGACTCGGCACACGGTGTTCGGCCCTACCGGGCCGAGCGCCGTTACCTTCCACCGACAGCATGATGCCGCAGCCATGACAGCTGCGGCATCGCGTCCCAGCCCGTGGATTCGGCCATATTTTCCGCGGGCCGGAAGCCACATCAGTCTTCTTCGACCGGTTTGAACCTCATCCCTACGACCGGGGGCGCGGCCGCGTCGGTCGTGAACGGGTCGCAGTCCTCGTGCAGCCACGATTTCGAGGACGTCGAACTGCTGGATTCAGAATCGGATCCCATTCCGCGGCCGCCACCGATCATGCCGCCGCGGGCGCCACCACCTGCGACGCCGCGATTGGCCGCACCTTCGGTACTGGCACCAACTGGGGTGCCTGGCGAGTTCGCAGGATTCATCGCGCTACTACCGCCGCTGCGTGCGGAGCCCGCCGCGCCCATGCCGCCCGACATGCCGCCGCCGAAGCCACCGCCGGCGCTTCCCAAACCATGGGCACCGCCGTAACTAGAGCCGCCGTAGGTCGCGGCGCCGCTAGCCAGGGCACCGGAACCAGCGTTCACCTGGCCCAAGCCGCTGTTGACACCGTCGGAGGCCAGGCTGCTGCCGCCGTAGCTGTCGCCGCCGTAAGTTCCGGCACCGCCGAACAGCGACAACGCCTTTTGCGCCAGCCTGATCCCGTCGCGGATCAGTTCCTTATTGTCGTCGTCTTTTTCCTGTTCCTCTTGCTGCTCTTCCTCGGGCTGAGAGCCGTTGCCTTCATGACCATTGACCAGCTTTGTGCGTGCCGCTATGTCGTGCTCGTTGGCGCGCGCCACGACTGCCGCGATCTGCGCCGCCACGGCCGCCGCCTTGGCCGGCGCGGTCGGGTCGAACGGATTCAGCGGGGTCACGCCGCCGAAATCGTCCACGATGGCGGGGATAGCGCCAGCTTGGGCCATCAAGCCGCCCAGGTCCGCTTTCGCCGCGTCGAGCTCGACGGCCAGCGTGGTCAGGGTCTGTTGGGCGTTGTCGAAGGCCCGCGAGGTGTCGTCCAGCGGCAGCGAGGAATCCGCGATTTTCATCACGGCGGCGGTGCTGTCGGCGCCACCCCAGGACTCTGGGATGTCGCCCGACTTCTTGTTGACTGAGGCCACACCGTCAGCGAAGACGTCCCGCACCCCGGCGCAGCCGGTCGCCGTGTCATAGAGGTTCTGGGTATTGAGGTATTTCAACTGTGCGAAGTCCACGACGGGCTCCTTTCCAGTGGCTATTTCGCAGGCCAGGTGGCCTCGTAGCCGCGAGTGATGTAGTCCTCGTTGGCTTGGTGCTCCTTGTCGGCCTTGATCATGTTGGCGCCGTTGTCGTTGAGGTCGAGGCCGAGTTTCTCCCCATGAGCGAGCCAAGCGTCGCGGAACGCACCGAAGGCTTCAGCAGTGGCCAGCCCCAACTCGGTGACTCCCAAGTTGCGTCCGTTGCGGACGCCCTCGGCGAGTTTATCGCTAATTGCGACGACGTCATTTCCATGCGAAGTCACATCACCGGATTGCACATATGTATTCATAGGGGGACTCCTATCTTGGGGGCGTTGATTCAGCGCGGAGTAGCGCCTCCGGTTACGGATGATGCATATGTCGCGGCCGCTTGTTCGCCGTCACAACGCCGCAATTGCAGACCATTGTCTTTGGCTGCTTTCTCCAATTCTTCAAGAGCATTGCTTTCCAGTTCCACATCATATGCCACCCGAATCACCGGGAATATTCCGACATCGTCACTATTCGAACGCGAATAAATAGTCGTAGAAATGATTACAAATGATGCGGACAATGCCGAAATAGACATCCACAGTGATCGCACATCGTTGATGTCGCGAACGTTTCCATCAATGTCGAAACTGACCTGGGTCAGCGTTCCCAGCTTCCACTGGTCCCACCGCTCGCCGGCGCCTCGCGGCATGGCGGCAGAAACGCTCTCTCCCGATATCGATGCGGTCAGGGCGAACCGCAAACTGTCCGGGCCGAGGATCCGGTGTGCGATACCGAGGTCGGTGAGGCGTTTACTCAGCCTCGTCGTCATGGACGAGACCGTGCGCCGGGCTCCCAGCGAGCCGCCGCCACGCCCGTCAGTGGCTTTAGCGGCAGTGGGAATGTCCAAACGTACGGCTAGCCAGGTCATCTGATGGCCCACAGCAACGTCCTCACCGAGAAGTTCGGCATAGGAGCGCGCACATGAAGAATCCGGGTCGACCTCCACGCTCGGACTCGGAATCAGCTGGTTCACCAATTGGACGCTACTGGCGGACGTGTGCGGGTCGCGCAGCGTCTCCATGAGAAGCGCCAACGTGCCGACATCCAGACTGGACGGTTCGGTCGGGTCGGCGTGGTGGAGCGCGATACCGCTGAACCAGCCGTTGCCGTCGTACGCAACGCCGCACTCCACGTGCCGTTCGCTGACGCCTGCGATACGGATTCCTGGCGCCAACGCGTCCAGGGCGCCAATTTTCTCTTCGGATTCCTCGGGCTGACGGCGCAGGTGTCTACTACGCAACGCTACGGTGAGCCGCCGACCGCGACCACCGGTCGACATCATGACCATCCCGACGACACACAACGCACCGACGGCGCTCACGATGTACGGCGTCGGCACCGGGAAGGACCACGACACGAGTACCGCGGCGGCCACTACCTCACAAAAGACAATATGGAATAGGCGTACCGGCCCGAGGCCGATGCCTCGACGGTGCACAGCGAGACCGATGGCGGTCATCACAACCCCTTATTGACTTCAGCTAGCTTGAACTTAGTTAGGGATTTTGTCAGGCGCCCATGGCCGGCACAACATAGATGCATCGGTCACTTGCGGCAATTCCGACCGGATTTGTCACACAAAGGATCGATGACGTCGCTTCGCGTGTTCGATATCGAAGATGCTGAATTCCCAGCGGATCTACTGACACAGACGATGACACTCGTGCCGGACTGGCGACCTATGCGCACCCTTGTTCCAAAGGGCCGGATCCAGGCCCACACTGCGGCGAACTAGGTGAGGTGATGCCGCTGCAACCGACCGCACGCCGAGAAGTAAAGCCACAAAGCAGGACGAGCACCCCGGAGCCAGACGGCGACGGCGACGGCGACGGCGAACCAAGTTCGTAACATGCAAGACGGGTCCCGGGGCCGTCTCACGTCAGTATTCGATGAACCCGTATAGGGCCTTGTGGTTGGACAGCGTGCCGTCAACCGTGTGGTCGATTGGTGAGTCCTGCACCGATGATGCGGTCGCGAACAAGTAGTCGATCTTTTTGGAACCCAACGTTGCAGCCGAGCCGTAGCCCTGCATATCCAACGAGTCCAAGGTATCGGGGCCGACGCCTTGACGGTTGGCGTCGATACCGATGATGCGGATCGTGGAATCGTCGAGCAGTTGCTTAGCGGTTCCACCGAACCGGATCCCGGAATCGTCATAGCCCGCCGTAGCGTTGCCGGCGCACGCGTTCTTCGAGTTCTGCTCAGGCAGGTGCATGGTCGCGGCGAACACGGAGACGCCGGTGTCCTTCGTGGTGAAACGGGCAGAGATCGCGCTGGTGCGCTTCCATTTCCATTTAAGTTTTGCGCCCGAGTCATGACTATCCTGATTGTACAGTTTGCAGCCCTTGCCGCCGTCGTAGTCGGCGCCCTCAGGCAACCAGCCGGCGCTCCAGTATTTCGATACGTCCCCAGCCGCGAGGTCGAGCGTCTTCGTGTTGTACAGGATCGCGTTGGTTTGCTTCTTCTTCAAATCGCCCAACGACTGATCGGCACAGTGATGCGACCCGCCCCACGGTTGCGGATCCTCCCAGGCGACGATTGCCTTATATGTGCCGGTCTTGAAACCGAACATCGTCGACAACTGGTCCGCGTAGGCATTAGCCTGGCCCGTTCCGCGCAACTGTTGCAGCGTCATGATGTCGGGCGGCTCAACGGCGTCCGTGCCCGTTTTGCCTTCATCGTCGACGAGCATCGACTCCAGATGCTCCGGCCCTGACACCCGGGTGCATTTCTCGTCCTCACCGCCGTGGTTGATGACGAGATTCTCTATGTTGTTGTTATAAGCCCGAATAACGCCATCGGCTTGCGTCGTCTCCGCCAACGCCAGACCCCCAGCCGTCGCCGTCGTAGCCAAGGCCACCGCTGCCGCGATCACCCATGATGCCTTGCGCATAACCGACATTGCGGCCTCCTATCGAGCCTTCACCGCGCGACGCGGCACCGCGAGGTGGGCACCACGGTCGAGTATCGACCCCGGGGATGCTACTCATGCTGGCCACACAAATCCAGCCCGAACGGGATCACCGCTGCGCCTTGCATGCGATATGGCCCATCCATCGCAACGGCGCACATCATTGTCGACACCGATCGGCCCGACCCGTCCACGGTCAAATCTGCAGCACCATCTTTGCGATCAAGAAGTAGACGACGAGACCGGCGGCGTCGACGAATGTGCTGATGAATGGGTTCGAAAACACGGCGGGATCGACCCGAAGCGCGCGGGCCGCCATCGGCATGATGCCACCGATGGTGGCAGCCATGCTGCAGACCGCGAACAACGTCAAACCGAGGATGAGACCGATGGCTGGTCCGTAGATGATGGACGTGATTACGCCACCAAGAAGCCCGGTGAGGGACCCCAGGGAAATACCGACGTTGAGTTCTCGAAACAGCACCTTCCACACGTCGCGCACTTGCACGTCGCCCAACGCCAAGGCGCGCGTCACAGTGGTCGCCGCCTGATTACCTGTGTTTCCGCCAGTACCGATCATCAACGGCATGAACAGCGCGAGGACCGTCACCTGTTCGAGGGTCGCTTCGAAGACCGACAGAACCTGAACGGTCAGTGTGGCCCCTATCGCAAGCACAAGCAGCCATACGATCCGAGTACTCACCAACGCGCGCAGCGGGGTGGCGAAATAGGGCCGGCGCAGCGGCTCCACACCACCCTGCCTAGCGGAGTCCTCCGTTTCCTCCTGTTCGAGGATCCTCACCGCGTCATCGATGGTGAGCACCCCGACCAGCCGGTCCTCCTTGTCGACAACCGGTAGCGCCAGGAGATTGAGGCCGGCACATTTGCGGGCGGCCGTTTCGGCTTCCTCATGAGCATTGATGACACTCGCGTCCTGCATGACATTGGAGACGATCTCTTGAGGATCGGCTCGCATTAGGGCGCGCAGACTCACGATGCCGATCACATGGCGGCTGTTGTCGAGGACCGGAAGCGTGTACACGGTCTCGGCGTCATCGAGCCGCGAACGGATGCGCTGCATCGTTTGGGAAACAGTGGAATCGGTGCGTGTCGACACGTACTCGGGACTCATGCGTCGGCCCACGGACCCTTTCGGGTAACCGAGAACCTCGGCCGTGAGCTGACGCTCTTTCTCCGACAAGCCCCGCAGGAGTCGTGGGGCGATCGTCGCGGGTAGCTCATCGAGCAGCCACACCCGGTCGTCCGGGTCGAGGTCGGTGAAGATCGTCGCGACCTCGCTGTCTTGCAACCCGTGGATCAAGTCACTTTGCAAGCCGGGCGACAGCTGTTCGAACACGTCGATGGCGCTGTCCTTGGGCAGCAGCCGGTACACGATGGCGCGCTGATTCGGCGGAAGCCTCTTGAGCAGGGACGTCGTCTGCTCCAAGTTGGCGGGTCGGACCGCATCGACGATACCGGCGAAATCTCTTTCGTCGATGAGCGATTGGACGCTCTCCACCAAAGCGATGACATCGACGACCTGATTGGTATTCATGCGGATCCTTTACGAGTACACGGTCCGGAAACGACCAGTTCATTGGGGTACGGCCGTCCCACGGAGACGGTCACACCTCCTTCGCGGATACTATTCCCCGAGCCCGAGCCCGGCCGATCTTTACGACTCGCGGCGTCGGCGACCGCCGACTCTATTCGATCGGCGTCGTGGACAACGCGCGCCCGGCGCAGAAGGAATGTCGGCGCCACTCTCCGCATCGGCAACCGCAAATGCGCAATGTCCGTGCGCAGCGGTGACCGCCTCGGAACGCGGCCGTGGCGCTCTCATCGCGAATATGCATGTTCCGGCTGTGCGGCAATGCGGGCCGATAATCCGCACCGTGTGCATGGGTGCGTGGGCAATTTTCGAGCCACGGGTCGCTTCGTGCACAAGGTGCGACGCAATCACGCTAACGCCGCCGTCGCGAGCCGGTCCCGGATCCACGTAATCCGCGCACCGAACGCTGCTGGCGTTGGGGCCGTGGGACACCAACGGGCTCGGTGTGCCCGAAGGGGACGCGGTCGGTGAGTCCCCATCGACGACGACACCCACGTTCAGCCTGAACGAACCAAAGGCGGAGACCGGCGATGCGAATCGGTGCGTACCCGCTACATCAGGAGTCGTAGACGCGTGCGGCACAAATCGTCAATTCGACGCATCGATACACGCCGGTGCCGCGCAAAAATAAAAGCGACCAAACGAAATAGACCGTCCATCGTGCACTGCGGCGGTCCTGAGCACGTGAGGAATGGGAATGAACGACGTCACGGGGGCAACCTGTACGACCTCTGGCGGCTGGCCCACCGGCACCTGCCCGGTGCAGCCGAGTATTACGCCCAAGCCAGCGCCCTGTATAACCACGGCCAATCCGCTGACAGACACAACGATTCAGGACCACGTAAACCAGGACTGCGGCCGCAGGATCCCAATCCCGATATGTCCGCCGCGTTCGTCACGGGCGAGAACACGCACAGCACCAGCCAGCACAGTCCTATTTATGCTCCCTTTAGTCTCGTATACACCGAGTTCCAACACATCCTGGCATTGTCAAGCAGGAATCTCGCCGAAACCGCCACGGCCGTGAACAAAGCACTCGAAAGCTTCAAGGAACAAGACGACCAGGCGGCTGGCGAGTTGGCCAATATCCTCGAGGACAGAGACACCGACAAAACGGAAAACCCTACCCGGCCTGCGCCGCCCGACAACTACACGTCCGACGATAACCGCGCTGGAGAAGGAAGTCGCCAAGCAAGAACGCGACTGCTGCGACGCTCTCGAAGCCAACTACGAGATTCTCAACTCGCCGCGGCGACTCTCGTTGGCGGCCAAGGGCCCCAGCGAACTCGTTCCTATGCGTCCCGACTCGATGGATGACCCGCACAGTGAGTTGGTGCCCGGATAGCGAGGATTCATTGACCGATTCCGGTAACTCCATCATCGACGATTCGGGGAATCGCATGCCCTCTTTCATGGAACAGATGAACGAGCTCACGGTCACCGTGACATCGCCCGACAACCAGATCAAGGCTCGCCTCGTCGCGGGCAAGGACCTCACACTCGCCTTCAGGCCGCACACATACGCGCGTTATCGGGAAGCGCAGTTGGCGGAGCAATTGGCGCAGGTCGGCAAGCTGATATGGGTCGGCCACCGGCGTGGCTACGTCAAAGCATTCAACATCAGTCGTGGCCGCGCCGAAGGCGAAACGCTACGTCCGCATTGGGATGCCAAATACCGACGGTACGACCAGGCCATATCGGAGCTGGTCGCATACGGCGAATCGCCGTCGCGGTGCGTTCGGGTGAAATCGAAGGGCATGGTCTCCTGGAAAGTGAAGATCGCCGACGGCGCTATCGCCGCCTTCGACGAGGAGGCGTTCATCGACGAAGTGGTTTCGGCGTATCGCGGTGCCCGGCGGAATTCACAGCACCAGGAAACCCTGCTGAAAGACAAGCATTTCGGGCTGAACATCCCCGCCTTCGCACGGTAACCGCGACGAACGACGAGGGCGGCGCCCACCTTGGCGCCGCCCTCGTATGTCTATTATCGAATCAGCACGCGTTGCGCGTCATCACTGAATGTAGACGGAGTCGCCCCAAGTTTGCGCGAACGCCGCCAGCTGGTCTGCGGTAACCCACACCAGCTCATTGTGTTTACTGCTGGAATCCGCGACCTGGTACTTGCCGCTGCTGGACTTATAGTCCAGTAGCGCGACCCAGTGCAGAACCGAGCCCGTGTCGCGTCCGTTCCATTTAGCGGCGACGGCAAGGTCACCACCCAGCATCGAGATGCCGCCATTACGCACGGAGGATAGGGCGGCATCGAAACCGCCTGCCTTCGCGGCGTCGACACCGATGCGGTGGAATCCGTCGACCACTCCGACCTCGTCGCTGATCTGGCCGGTGCCCCGGCTGTCGTCGGTCATGCGCAGGTCGGTGCGGCGCGCATAGTCGATGGCCGCCGCGCGGTGGGCAACATCGGTCCATTTGCTGGGCGTGCGTCCCATCCGCAGTTGCAAACACACGAACGCGGAGGGCCCGCAGTCGTTCTCCCATGTCACCAGTCCCGTACCGGACTGCGCCACGAGCACGGCCGGTCCAGAACGCAGGCCGTCACCGTCGCCCTGTGGCGGGTTGAGCAGGTACGTCCACGTGAGGTAGTCGACCGTTCCGGTATCGGGCAGTGTGGTCTTGGACTGGTACTTCTTCACCGACGAGGTCGTCAACGGCCCAAAGTCGCCGTCGACCAACATTTCATTGCCGTGCTTGACCAGCTGCGTCTGTGCGGCCTTGACGGCGTCTCCATTGGATGAACCGGCCTTGACTTCCACTTTCTTACTGCTGAGCATGGCTTTCATCGTGATTGGACCGGCTTCGCCGTCTTGCACGAGATCGGTCGCGGCCTGGAACTTCACCACCGACTTCTCGGTTTCGGGGCCGTAGTATCCGTCGGCCTCTGTCTTATACCCGAATGCGGTCAACAGGTATTGCAGCGAAGCGACGTTGGAACTGGTCGAGCCGGGCACCATGTCGACCTCGCGTGGGTCGGCGTCGGCCGTCGTATCGGCGAACGCCTGCGTGGCGGCAGCGCCCAAGGTGAGGACTCCCGCTCCGGCGACAAAGGACGTCAGGATGGTGCGGCGAGTGTGCATCGGTAGCGCCTTTCTTCGGTGGTCCTGAGCTGTTCGGGGAGGCGACGGTCGCGCTGGTGGTTGTGGTCACCAGCGCGCCGACCATTGTGGGGTCAACAACTTCCTCTACCCACGTGTGAGCCTAGTGACAACGGGCGGCCGATAGCGGTACGACTGTGACCGATTCTTGGTCCCGCGAGACCTAGGACCATGCGCTAGCATCGGCATGTAGCCGCACGGCACAGTCTCCGATCGTGGATGAGGGCCGCCACCGATATCCGGCTACGTTTCCTTCATCAGCCGCCGGAGGATCACCCCTTGTGACAGCACTATCGGAGTCCACGAAAGGTGCCTTGCGCTCAGCCGACCGGCAACTGCGGTTGACTGCTGCCGATGACGTTCACGGACTGTGCGCCGCAGTACGCCGAGCAGCGGCGGCGATCGCTCCGGTCGAGACGTTCTATGTGGGTCTCTACCACGGGGACAACATCCTGGTCATGCCGTACATATTCAGCGACGGTGAGCATCTCGGCGCCGACACTTCTCATTTCGGCAGGGACGGGATCTCGCACTGGATCCGGGCGCACGAGAGGCCGTACCGTTACGCTTTCGACGATGGCCGACGATGTCACGCCGGTGCACCCGTCGGAGACGGCAGACCCAGCCGAGACATCGTGGTGGTGCCGATCTTCGACCCTGACGACCGTTCGGTCATCGGCATGGTCAACACCCAGTCGCCACAGCCGAACGTTTTCGATGATGCTTTCGTGGTCGCGTTGGAGTGGCTCGCCCAAGCGTTGTCGTTGTCGCTGCACGACACGGGAAAGACGGCGTCCCGGAACCTGTTGTACCGGGATTTTCCCGAGCTGGACAGCAGTCAGGCGAATTCACCCCTCGACATGCTGCATGTCGCGACCGACCGACTCGACGAGGTGGCGAGACTCATCGCCACGTTGCAGGACCGCGCCGGGCTGTTCGATTCCGATCAGATCAAGCAAGAGCTGGCGCGCATCAAGGACCAATGTCGCCTAGTCCATAGCGAATTGGCGATGATGGCGGTGCGAGCACCACAGCCCCAGGACACCCAGGATGTGGCCGGGGTATTGACCGCGCGGGAACGCGAGATCGCGGAGCTGATCGTCCACGAGTCGTTGACGAACGGGATGATCTCCCGCCGCCTGTTCATCTCCGAGAAGACCGTCAAAGCCCATGTCAGTAACATCCTGCACAAACTTGGCATCCGGCAGCGATCCGAAATCGTCTGGCTCTTCGATCCACACGCGAGCAGGTCGACGCGGGATAGCACGTCTACCTGACCGGACTGTTTAGGTGATCTCTGCCGCGAGGCCGGCGATGAGGGGTGTTGATCACGGCGCCGAATCGGCCCTGGGAGATCCACCTCTAGCCCGGGATTGACATGGACCTCCTTGGCCCTATAATTAGCCACACGACTAAATAGCTTTCTGGCAATATATGATAGGTAAGGCGATGGAACCCGACGAGGACCAGCTCGACAGGATCTTCATGGCACTGTCCGACCGGACTCGCAGGAGAATCCTCAAGCGACTACGGAACGGTCCTTGCACAGCTGGAGAATTGGCGGCAGGAGTGTCGTTGAGGCAACCGACCGTGTCCAAGCACCTCAAGGTGCTCGAGGCCGCGGGACTCATCAGCCGCCAGAGAGATGGAACCCGCATTTACGGCATCCTCGCGGTCGACCCGCTCGTGAAAGCGGCGGTCTACGTGTCCCAGTTCGAGGAACAAATGGATGCGCGACTCGATCGTCTCGCCGCAATCGTCGAACGGCCCAATGAAGAAGGAGAACCGACATGAAGACCGAATTCAGTCTCCCGGATAACACGAGCATTCGCTACGCGCGCGCGTTCGACGCCTCACCGCAGCGAGTCTGGGATGCCTATACGACGCCGAGTATCGTCCGAACTTGGATGACGGGCCCACACCCCGACACCAACTTCAAAGTCTGCGACATGGACATGCGAAAGGGCGGTACGTACCGATGGGTTTGGCAGTCCCCACAGGGGCGCCTCGAAATCCGTGGCGACGTCCTGGAAGCCGACGAGCCTCATCACCTGGTCACGACCGAGCAGATGAGCGATGTCGATCTTCCGCCCACCCGTCATGAAATCAGCTTCACAGCGGATGGTGACCGGACCATCATGACCGGCACGATCATCTACCACTCGCAAGAAGCCCGCGACAACGCCTACGCATCCGGCATGGGAACAGGAATGGATGCCAGCTTCGATCGCTTGGAAAAAGCGGCGTAGCCCTGAGGCAGTCGGCCCTTATCCGGCGCAGGACTCCAGCCATCTCCTCACGAAGCCCATCTCGCTCATGAACTGGCCCCGGAAGCGGAACCGAAACATTCGGTCCAGCTTCCGGGGAGCACCTCACTCACTGCAACAAAGCGGGGCTTCCCCCACCATTAAAGCCCCTCCCGCCTGCGCCTTCCGTAGCATCACAGCAGGTCATGAATTCACTGTTCGAGGGGGAAATATGAGCGATCTGTACGTGGTCGGTTTTCGTGATGTCGCCACCGCCGAGGAAGCGCGTAACCGGCTCATCAAGTTGCAGCAACAGCACCTCATCGTCCTGAACGACATCGTCGTTGTCGAGAACAATGACGGGAAAATCAAGCTCAAACAGGCCACGAACACCACCGGGGCCGGCGCGATAGGCGGAGCAGTATGGGGCGGACTGATCGGTCTGCTGTTTTTCATGCCGCTGGTCGGTATAGCCATCGGCGCAGGCACGGGCGCCGTCGGGGGCGCGTTGACCGATATCGGCATCAACGATGACTTCATGAAACAGCTCGGAACGACACTCAAGCCCGGAAGCGCCGCGGTATTCATGCTCGTCGAGCAGGCCACGCAGGACAAGGTCATCCCTGAGATCACGGACCTCGGCGGTGTCCTACTCCAGTCCTCGCTCAGCGCCGAAGCCGAACAGCACCTGCGCGAAGCCGTGCAGAACATGCAGAAATAGGTTCCGCTTCCCACACGGATGTCGTCGCCGGCCACATTGGCATGTGGCCGGCGCTTCCCTCGATCCCCCGAATCCTGCGCGCCGTTGCAGCGATGAGCACGACCCGCGTGAGACCAGGACAGCAACTCCCCGGCGACTACTGATCGAATAGAGTCTGCGTGTTCGAACAGCCACGGCCCGAACCGAATTCACTGGCCACAATCTACGCAGGAGGCCATCGTGTCGATCGAGGACGTTGACGGGCCTGACCGATTTCCGCTGCTGCGGGCAGCCACAAGCGGCTTCATCCTGCGCCCGTTCGAGCAACGTGACGCCCCCGCTGTGGCGCGTGCCTGTAACGATGCGCAAGTTCAGCGCTGGCTACCGCTTCCCTCCCCCTACGGCATCGACACCGCCCTGGAGTGGTGTTGCCGGCTGTCTCATGAGCTGCGGGAACGATCCGACGGGCTGCACGTGGCCATGGCTACGAAAACCGGTCGGCTCATCGGTTCGGTGTCGTTGAAGCATACGAATTGGAGAAGTCGATGCACCGAAATCGGATATTGGACAGTTCCGGATGCGCGTAACCGCGGGCATACCAGCGCGGCGGTGTCCTATGTCAGTCAATGGGCCCTGGCACAGGGAATGGAAAGAGTGGAGCTGCGTGCCGCGCCGAAGAATCATGCGTCACGACGGGTGGCGCGGAAGGCAGGTTTCGTCTATGAGGGCACCATGCGCAACGCGGGATTCACCCACGCCGGTCGGGTCGATCTGTGCCTGTATTCGCTCATTCCCGGGCCCGTTGACCCGGCCAGTTCGTTCCCACGTTCGGCCCGGTAACGGCGACATGCGGTGGCCGCCCGACGTTTCCGAGGTGGGAACGAGGACGGCCCGGCTTCGCCGTATCAGTTCAGCTTCGCGGTGACCTCGGTACTCACCTGATCGAGCCCAATGTGCTGCACGGCGCCATCGGCACGCGCAGTGACCTCGGCGGTGCCGTTTTCGAGCCCACGGTTGCTGATCGTGATCCGGTACGGGAATCCGCACAGCTCCGCGTCCTTGAATTTACTTCCGGGCCGCTCGGGCCGGTCATCGAGAAGAACCGACACTCCCGCCTCGGTGAGCTCGCGATAGATCCGTTCTGCTACCGCCAATGTCTCCGGGTCCTTGCCCAGGACGGTGATGTCGGCCTGGAACGGAGCCACCGTCGCGGGCCAGGCGATCCCAGCATCGTCGTGGTGTGTTTCCACGATCGCCGCGATCGCACGCTCCACTCCGATCCCGTACGAGCCCATGATCGGCACGGCCGCACGTCCATCGGCATCGAGCACGGTCAGTCCGAACGCTTCACTGTATGTGCGGCCGAGTTTGAAAATATGACCGATCTCGATGCACTTCACGACTTCAAGCGCGCCGCCGCAGTCGGCGCAGGCTTCACCGGCAGTGACCTCGCGCAGATCGAGCCACTGCCCGGGATCGATGTCGCGTCCGAAGTCGACACCACGCACATGGAAGCCGTCTTCGTTGGCACCGGTGACCATGCCCCGGCGGCCGCGCAGCGCCACGTCCGCGATGACCGGAAGATCCGTGACCCCGACCGCGCCGAGACTACCGGGCTGGGCACCGAGTGCGGCAACGATCTCTTCGTCGTGCGCGGGCCGGATCTCGGCCGCACCCGTGGCGTCGGCGAGCTTCTGCTCAACCAGATCGAAGTCTCCACGCAGCAAGACGAGCGTCACCTGTTCGTCGATCACGTAAACCAACGTCTTGACCTGCCGATCCGCGGCGACATCGTAATCGCGAACCAGGTCCTCGATCGTGCGCACGCCAGGGGTGTCGAAGCGTGCCAGTTCCGTCGTGTCCGGGTCCGTGACCGGTTCGAGTCGCGATGTGGCTTTCTCGACATTCGCGGCGTAACCGCATGCGGGGCAGCGAACGACGAAATCTTCACCGGCTTCGGACGGACACATGAACTCTGTCGAAGCCGAGCCTCCCATCGCACCCGACGAGGCGTCGACGGCGATCGCGGGAACGCCGAGGCGCTCGAAAATCCGGACATAGGCTTCACGATGCGCTTCGAAGCTCGCGTCGAGGCCCGCCTCGTCGAGGTCGAAAGAGTAGGCGTCCTTCATCGTGAATTCGCGAACCCGCAACAGCCCGGACTTGGGGCGGGCCTCGTCGCGAAACTTAGTCTGGAACTGATACCAGATCTGCGGAAGTTCGCGGTAGGAACGCAGCTCGGTGCCGACGCTCGCGAAGATTTCCTCATGGGTCAGCCCGAGCACCTGATCATTGCCCTTGCGGTCTTTCAGCTTGAACATGACGTCGACCGAGTCGTACCGGCCGCTCTTCTTCCACACCTCCGCCGGATGCATGGCCGGCAGTAGAAACTCTTGGCCGCCGATGCGCTGCATCTCTTCGCGAATGATGCGGATGACGTTGTCACGCACCCGCATCGCCAGCGGCAGCAGCGTGTAGTGCCCTCCGGCGAGTTGACGGATAAAACCGGCCCGCACAAGCAGGCGGTGGCTGGCCGCGTCTGCACCCGCCGGGGCTTCGCGGAGTGTCGGGGCGTACAGCTTTGACCAGCGCATGGAATGTGCCTCCTGAAATGGCGCAATTGGCGGCTCGACCTGCCACCTGACGGTTCGTGACCCGGTTGATTGTAGGAAGCTCGGGCGGAGATACCGGTGCCAGGTGCCGTGCCAGTCGCCGGGGAAAGGTTCCTTCAGCCACGCAGGACGATCATCGTCGCCGGATTGCTGCCTGCAGCTGTGACCAAGAGGACCAGGGGCCAAAGGGGATCGAATGAGCTGAAGCGAGTTCTATCCTCATTGGGTAGCACCGTCGGCGCCCTATCGGCCCACGGCCCCAATTGTGTCGACTACGGCAACCGCGGGATGCTGCACTACAACACGGCTGCAAGACGCGGAAGCTGCGATTGGTTGCGTGGACAGACTGGACGGCGTTGACATGCCCAAATGCGACTGCTTGGATAAGTAGGCTCGACTCAGATACCCGTGCCCGTATACACAAAGGGAATCATCGCCATGACAACTCGCTCCCGGATCGTCATCGCTGCTTCGGCGACGCTCGGCATCGCCGCCAGCATGTTGCTGACCGCCACACCCGCCCACGCTTCTGCTTGCCCATTGGACTTCGACTGCCGAGTCACCTACTACTCCGATTCCGACAGAACCGAGGCCGTCGGTGGTGAATGGACCACCTGCGATGGCCACACCTCGACCTGGGGCACGAAAGGTCCTTACCGGACACACGACCGCATCCCCTGCTGAGGTAACAAACGCCCTGGCCCATCCGCAATCAGCGGTGTGGGCCAGGGCGACGACGTCGCCGCCTCGTCGTTTTCTGCGCGCCCGATTCCTTTCGCGGGTCACTGAGTGATGAAACAGGGATCGTCGGCGAAAAACGGTGCCATCGGGACTCCAATAAACATTCTGCTGACAGAACTAAATCCATAAGGTCAGATGAGCGCGCTGGCTGGTTGCCGATCAGGGCACCGGCCCCGGTTGCGGACAATGACCCAGCTCATTCATAAGGAGCAGCATGCGCCGTGATGCACTGGTACACAAGATAAGTGGCGTCCTCTCGGCCGATCACAGAGTGCGCGGGGCCTGGCTATCGGGAAGCCTCGGACGCGGGGATGCCGACGCATATAGCGATGTGGACGTATGGGCCGCGGTCCACGAGAACGACCGGGACGCATTCATCGAGGACTGGCCAACTATCGCTGCCCGGATCGCTCCGTATGTCCTCAATGATCAACTCGGCACTCTCCCGGTATTCAACGTCGTCACCAAAGAATGGCGGCGATTCGATCTCGCCATCGGCACCATTGATGAGGCGGCGAATCGCACGCGTTCCACGATGATGAAGCTGTTCGACAAAGACAAACTCGAGGCACGGTTTCAAGAATCCGGGGTGCCGCTTCTGCCGGACCCCGCCGTTGTCGCCAAGACCGTCAAAGAGTTCTTCCGAGTATTGGGGCTTCTGCCGGTGGTGTGCGGGCGAGAGGAATACAGCGTCGCCGTTTCCGGGGCCGGACTACTACGCACGATGATCATCCAGCTGATGCGGGAAGATGTCGCAGCCGAAGACCGTGGCGGAGCCTTGCACCTCAAACAGCTGTTGCCGGCTGAGCGATACGCTGCGATCGCCGCACTGCCGCCGATAGTGTCCGATCGCGAATCCGCGATCAGCGTTCATCGTGCCTGCGCCGAGATTTTTCTGCCACTGGCACGCGATCTGTCCGATCGCGTCGGCAACGATTGGCCACAAGCGCTAGAAGATGCATGCCGTGCCCACCTAAAGCGCGAACTCGGGATCCGCCTACCAGGTGCACGGCCATGATCGTCCCATTGAGGCAATGGCGAATCGGAGTCTGTGCGTCACGTCAATAGCACCGGCAACGACGTCCCCAGGACATGCAATGCAATCCCGACAATGGTTCTGGGTCAGGTTCAATCGAGACGGAACGATCGGACCTTCCCGCCGCCTGCGACAGCACGAACCCAAGGCCGACGAAGTGCTCGTTAACTCTGGTTCTCACGGTCGTGAAGGAGAACGCGAAGTAGCCCCTCGAGCTGTTCGCGTTGACTCGCCGTCAACTTCGCGAGTAGATTCTCCTCGTTATCGAGGTGATCACCTAGGGCAATATCGACGACCTTTCGTCCCTGCGAGGTGAGAGCGACACGGATCGCCCGACGACTTTTGGGGTTGATCTCGCGGGTGATGAGTTCTTTAGCCACGAGCCGGTCCAGCCTATTGGTGATCGCCCCGGATGTGACCATCGAGTTGTCTGCCAGCTGCCCTGCAGTCAGACCGTCCCCATTGATATCCGCTCGTCGCAGGGTCGCGAGAAGATCGAATTCTCCCGGCTGGAGGCCGTGCTCAGCAAAGACTCTTTGCAGGTCACGTTCGACGTAGCGCGTGAGGCGGGAGAGCCTGCCGAGCACTCCCATCGGGCTGACATCCATTCCCGGGTGCACCTGCGCCCATTGGGCGATGATGCGGTCGACGCTGTCCTCCACCGAAACCTCTTAGCGTTGAACGATTTGACACAAGCCAGATTATCACCGTACTCTGATCAACGTTAAATTATTTAACGTTGAAGGATTAGTCGTGGATAAGTTTTGGACCACTGTGCTCACCGCGAGCGCGCCGGCAGTGTGGGGAACGACGTACATCGTCACCACCGAGATGCTGCCGGCGGGGCATCCACTGTTCGCTTCATTGATGCGGGCGTTGCCAGCGGGTTTGCTCGCGATCGTGCTGGCGCGGGCGCTACCGAGTGGCTCCTGGTGGTGGAAATCGACTGTGCTGGGGGTGCTGAACATGGGCGCCTTCTTTCCGCTGCTGTTCGTCGCCGCATATCACCTGCCCGGAGGTGTCGCCGCCACGCTTGCGGCTGCACAGCCACTGGTCGTGGCGATATTGGTCGTGTTCATCCTCTATGAACCGTTTTCGGCATGGCGTTTGTTTTGGGTGGTCGTCGGAATCATCGGCGTGGCTTTGGTCGTGCTGCGCTCCACCGCGGCGCTTGACGCGATGGGCGTGGCCGCCGGAGCGTTGAGCGCAGTGTCCATGGGCTTCGGCGTCACGCTCACAAAAAAGTGGGGGCGACCCGCCAAGGTGTCCGCGATGGGGCTCGCCGGCTGGCAGCTGACGGCTGGAGGTCTGTTCCTGCTGCCGATCACGCTGATGACCGAAGGCGTGCCCTCGACCATCGATCACACAGCAGTGGCGGGCTACCTCTGGCTCGGGCTCGTCGGCGGGATCCTCACCTACACGCTGTGGTTCAGAGGCATCGGGCGCCTGCCGGTCGCGTCAGTCGCAGTACTCGGGCTCCTTTCCCCGCTCGTCGCAGCCGCTTTGGGGGCGCTCCTTTTGGGGCAGACCCTCGGCATTGTCCAGATGGTCGGATTCGCTTTCGCGCTGACTGCGATCGTCGGCGGCCAAATCACCACCGGTAGAAAACCACCTCAAATCAGAAACACCGAAACTCGAGAGCCGGCGCTATCCGCCGCACAAGCAAGGAGAGCATCATGAAAATTGCCGTTATCGGTGCAACAGGAATGGCGGGCTCCCGCATTGCCGCCGAAGCAGCCCAGCGGGGTCACACCGTCTGCGGATTCTCGCGATCGAAACGAACCGACAACCAAGAATCGGCGGGAATCTCATTGTCCACCGCAGACGCGACGGACCCAGAAGCCATGCGCAGTATCGCGGCACAGGCCGATGTCATCGTGCTCGCGACCAGACCGGACCCCGGTACCGAGGATGGAGTCGGTCGCTTGCTGACCACTGTGCTGGACGCCGCCCACGGCTTCGACCGTCGGGTTCTGGTGATCGGTGGGGCCGGCCCCCTGCACAGTCCCGACAGTGACCAGCTCGTCGTCGACGACGTGCGTTTCGTCCCCCGTCAGTGGCGGACAATCGCACAGGCAAGCGTCGACCAGTTCGACAGCTGCCGCACCCATCCCGCCAACTGGATTTACCTCAGTCCACCTGCACTTTTCGAGCCAGGTTCGCGAACGGGGGCATACCGGCGGGGAACACACCGAATTCTCGTCGACGCCGACGGCCAGTCACGAATATCGGCTGAGGACCTCGCCATTGCCGCTCTGGACGAGATCGAGGCACCTGAGCCGACGCAACGCCACTTCACGGTCGCGTACTGACCGTCCCGACCCGACGACGCCACCGGCGATACGGACTGAGCAGAAACTGGATTTGATTCTCACTAACTGCAGCGCCGAGGTGAGCCGCATAACCGACTCGACATAGCGCCTGACCATCGATCGTTTCGGCCATTCCTCGGCGTCGAGCACACTGCTGAGTGCGGCGTACTCGTCGATCACGTCGCGCACTTGGTCGACGATGTCGCCGCCGTAAGCGAGCAGACTGATCTCATAGTTCAGACCGAACGAACGCATATCCATATTAGATGATCCCAAGACTGCGATCTCGTCGTCGACGAGAAAACACTTGGTGTGCAACACTTCGGGGGCCGGGTACAGATAGATGCGCACCCCGGAGTCAAGCAGGGCCTGGTAGTACGACGACTGGGCCCGATCCACCATGAACTGGTCGGCGACCTCGCTGACATACAGCTCGACAGTCACCCCGCGGTACGCGGCCGTCGTGATCGCGGCGAGCAGGGATTCGTCTGGAACGAAGTAAGGGCTCACGATCGCCAGGCGCCGCTTCGCCCGGTAGATCAGGGAGTTGAACGCCCGCAGATTGGGGTCGGTGCGAAATCCCGGCCCCGACGGGATCAGCTGCACCGCGTTCACCTCGCCGCCGACCGACCACTGCGGAACGTGCCGAGTCGGCAGCAGCTGTGCCGCGTCATCTGCATCGCCTTCGCCGCGGTAGGCGTGCATGTCGACGATCTCGCCGCTCTCGGCGTACCAGTCGACGATGAACACGGCCTCAAGGGATGAGACGATTTCGCCGGTCAGCTCGATGGTGATGTCGTTCCAGCGGCGGCCAAGTTCGCGGTTCCTCTTCGATCCGTACGGCGCCTCGATCATGTTCTGCGACCCCATGACCGCGACCCGGCCGTCGATGACCATGAGCTTGCGGTGGTTGCGCAGGTCGATGCGGCGCATCTTTCCGCGAAAAGGCCGGAAGGGCAGCATGAGCCGCCAATCGATTCCGGCCTTGGTCATGCATTTCAGCATGGCGCGGAATCCGCGGTATTTGCGCGACCCAATGTGATCGAGCAGCACTCGCACCTTCACCCCGCGTTTCACTGCGTCTTCAAGCGCGGCGAAGAAGCCCTCGGTCGTTTCGTCACGAGACACGATGTAGATCTCGACGTGCACGGTCTCCCGGGCCGACGCGACGAGCTTCGTCATGCGGTCGATGCTCGCCTCATACCCCATCTCGACGCCGTGATTGATTCCGGTGACCATCGGCAACTCTGTGAGCCTGCGCGTGAGTTCGACGATGCCGTGAAGCTCAGCGGAAAGCGTCACAGCCTCGGGGACGGTCGGAAGCAGGTCGGTGCCTTTCTCAAAGAGCTGGTTAGCTTGCGCCTGGATGCGCGCGCGGCGGCGGTTGACATAAGGGCTGCCGAGCATGAGAAACAAAGGCACGCCCACGATCGGCAGAAACAGGATGAGCAGCAGCCATGCCGCCGACGACGACGGGCGACGGTTCTCGGGAACGATACCGATCGCCAGGATCTTGATGACGTACTCCACGATGACGAACACGCTCGTACCCATGAAGAAACCAACCATGCGCTGCGCCCCTTCGAGTCGAGAATCAATCCTATTGAGAAACGTGCCGTGCGCGGGAGATTCCCTGTGCGCTACCCCCAAACACCGGCCCGGACTCGGCCGGTGCTGCTTCGAGTCGGTCGAGAATCCGACCTCGTGGAGCGGGAACTCAACACCGTCGCGGAGCGACGACTACCCGGAGCGAGCAAGCGGACTGCGGTTGCGAATCGGGCCGGACCGGGAAGGCAGTTGGTATTCGTCTCACCTGCGACATGCTCGCATCCAGCCGGGCCTTCCATCGTGGCCTCACAGCATCGACATCGGGGTCACTCCTTGTATCGCGTAGCGCCGGATCCCGCGACCATACTGCACTTGCCTGACGCAGGCGCGATGCCGCACGCCGCTCGTTGCGGGGCCACGATCCCGCTGTCCGGTCCGCAGTATCGGTACGGCACGTGTGATCGATGCTTGCGACCGGGCTGCGGGCCCTCATCGCGGTGACAGCGGTCCCGTCAGGCCGGGTATCGATATCGGCGAGTCGGGACGACGCGTCGATTGCCGATAGGACTGTCTGAGGCGTTTGGCGCGCTCGCGGTCTGTTCAGCGACCAGGTTCTGTCGTCCGCGGCGGCCTTGCCGCCGCCGACCTCGCCAAGACCGTGCCGACCTGCTTCGCAGCAAGGTCGATCCTTCTCAGTGGCGATGGGTCACGAACCGGCCGGGACGTGGTAAACCGGCTCGGCGCTCAGTCTCCCCGGACGCATCACACGTCCACGGGGCCGTACCGAAGCCAGCGACACCACGATCCTGGCCCGCGTCGCCGCGACCAACGACCACGCACCAAATCTAGGTACGGTTGCTCGCATTGTCGAACATCAGCTCAAAATAGCCCTCGTACCACGTGGTCACGTCCGTATCGGCGCAGCGAATCATGACTTCGTCGTTGAAACGCAACGACGTGCCAGTGTCCAATGCGTTATATGACCCGGTGAAGGCTACCGGCCCGGTCTTATCGTTATAGGTAGCATCAATGTAGAGCAACTTGTTGTGGTTGCGCGACAACGACATCGCTTTGTCCTTGTCGATGCCGGCGTCTTCCACCGCCTTTTCGTTGTTGTCACCCACGCTCACATTGACACGCACGTCGCAACCCAATTCGTCTTGCATTTCGGCCAACCTCGCCAGCACTTTCTCGCCACCGAGCGAGCCGCCGCTAGCGGTCAACCAAACCTTGTTGTGCTCCGGCGTGCATTCGGTGACATGCTTGAGTATTGCCAGAAATGGGTCACCTTTGTCGCGACGGAAAATGTAGGCCTTGGAGTCTTTATCGCCTAGGCGTTCGATATCGCTGTGGTCCCAACGCTTCTCCGCCTTGAGTTTCTCCCAGTTCTCGCTCAGGTACTCAAACAGCGCGTCGTCATTGCGGTTGATGAGCATATTTTGCGGAGACCGCGCCTGCACCTCGAGCAAGTTGGCTGACGACTGCAAGATCGTGTTGTCATCGCCGCGCTCAATCAACACAAACTTGTTGTGCATGGCCCCTTTGCGGTTATCCGGGTCCACATCGACACACGCGTCCATGCAGACCTTATAGGGGACCCCGCTATCATTCAGCAGCTGCCGCAGCTTCTTGTTCACGTCTTTGCCGTCGCGAAGGTCGGTCGTATCCCCCAAGACCACCTCGGCGTCCACTCCCCGATCGTGAGCGTCAACGAGCGCTTCGGCGATCTTCTCCGGACCGTCTGATTCGTCATCGGCGAGCTGCCACTCATACATGGCCATCCGAATCGTGTCGCCTTTTTCGGTCGCCTCAATGTGGCGCGCCATTTCCGAATTGATGGTTTCGTCCGGTTTGTCATCAACGGGCATGGTGACGCACACGCCATAACCATCGCCGGTGTCGTGACAGCTTCCCAAACCATCATTGGATTCGGCGTGGACGTTAGCGGCAACGATGGCGGTGGTCGCCACCGCTGCCGCCGCACCAACGGCGGCGAGCATGCGGGTTCGATGGGCACCAGAAAATGGGCGCGACAACACGGTCTTCTCCTGATTGTGGGCAGATAGCCGAACCCTATAAACGCGATTCATGAGTGTCAAGGTTTAAGTACGGCACTATGGACGCATTATCGCCCGAAGCCGAGACCCCGTGCTCGAGAAGGCGAGCTGACCAGGAGTGCGCGTACTACTCGGCTTGCCTCGACGCATTCCCGACCGTTTGAGCGCGAAGCCACGCAGCGGACCGAGCCAAGACCCCGACTCAAGAAGGAAGTGACCCGTCGGTTATGGACCGCTACGGCGGACCCTTCGTGACAAGCCACCGCCTGCAGAGAGGGCCACCGTCCCTGGGCTGGGCGGTCACCACCTGCCGCCAACGGTCGAGCACCGCGATCCAGGCTGGAGAGAGTGCGGCAATGCCCGAACCCACTCCGCACGGCCGCGCTATGCCGGATAGGCGCGGGTCTCACTGGCCTTCACAGCCGCCCACACCTGACTGCCGGTGTCGAGCCGAAGGTCGGACGCGGCGGACGGCGTGATGTCGGCGCTGGCGTCGATCGGCCCCGACAAGGTCAACCGCAGGTTGTCACCGTGACGCGAGACCCCGGTAACGGTTGCGGCCCAAGTGTTCCGGGGGCTGCCATGCGGTCGGTCCGTGTACACCGCGACCGCCTGAGGCGCGAACGCGACATAGACATCCCCGTCCACCGCCGAGTCGACAGTGAACTCGACGCCGCCGATAGCGACCTCGCGGGAACCGTTGGCGGTCCCGGAGTACAGGTTCAGCCCGACGAGATGGGCGACGTATTCCGTTTTAGGTTGCGCGGTGATGGCAGCGGCATCGCCGACCTGGACAATCTCGCCGTCTTCGACGATGACGAGACGGTCGGCCAGCATCAACGCATCGAGCGGGTCGTGAGTGACCAGCAGCGTCGTTCCGCGGCGATTCCTCAAATGCGTCTGCAGCAGCGACCGCGTATGCAGCCGCGTCCCGGCGTCGAGTGCGGCCATCGGCTCATCGAGAAGCAACAGCCCCGGTTCGAGTGCCAGCGCCCTCGCCAGCGCGACCTTTTGCGCCTGCCCACCCGACAAGTCACGCGGTTTGCGCTGGGCGTATTCGCCGAGCGCAACACGGTCGAGCCAGGCGTGGGCTTGTTTCCGGGCTTCCTGTTTACGCAGCCCGCTACGCCTGAGTCCGAAAGCGACATTATCGACAGCAGTGAGGTGAGGAAACAGCAGATATTCTTGGAAAACGACGCCGATATCGCGCCGATGGGCATCGATGTCGTGTCTGCGTTCAGTATCGACAATCGCGTCGCCGCCGAGACGAATATGGCCCTGCGACAGGGGTTGAAGGCCAGCTAGTGTGCGCAAAGCGGTGGTCTTACCGGCACCGTTCGGCCCCAGCAGGGCAACGACTTCACCCGCGTCGATGCGCAGCGACACGTCCAGTACGAAGTCCCGGCGTTCGACACGCAGCCGGGCGTCGAGAAATGCGGTATCCGTGTGCATCACCTCGCCACCCACTTATCGCGCAGAGCCGCGAGGATCGTCACGGAAAGCACCAGCAGGATCAAGCTCAACACGATCGCGGCCTCCAGATCCGATTGCAGCGCCAGATACACCGCCAACGGCATTGTTTGGGTCCGCCCGGGAAAGTTGCCGGCAAAGGTGATGGTGGCCCCGAATTCACCGAGAGCCCGCGCCCAGCACAAGACTGCCCCCGCAGCGATACCCGGCGTCACCAGCGGCAACGTCACGTGCACGAACGTCGCCCAACGGCCGGCGCGCAAGGTGGCGGCGGCTTCCTCGAGACGCGTGTCGGAGGAACGTAGAGCACTTTCGACGCTGATGACGAGAAACGGCATCGCCACGAACGCTTCGGCGACAACCACACCGGTCGTCGTGAACGGCAGCGAAACGCCGAACGTGTCGAACAGCCAGCTTCCGACGAAACCGTTGCGTCCGAACGCCAGGAGCAGTGCCACACCGCCAACGACCGGAGGCAACACCAAGGGAACGGTGACGAGCGCCCGCACGACCTTGACGCCCGGGAACTCGACTCGCGCCAACATCCACGCCAACGGGACACCCAACACCACGCACACGATCGTGGCCAGCGTCGCTGCCTGGATCGACAGCCACAGGGCTTGCAGTATGTCGGGTTCAGTCAGTCGCGACGGAAGACTCGACCACGACGCGGCGCTGATGAGACCAACAAGCGGCAGCACGAGAAACGCAACACCGATAGCGGCCGGGATGATCAGCGCCAACGGCATCGCGGATTTCGCGGACTGTCGTGAACGTGAATCCCGTTGCGGTCGGGCCGGGCGCTGCATGGTTATTGTTCTCCAAAGCCGTGAGACTGCAACGTTTCCTGACCGTGCTCGCTTTGGACGTAAGCGGCAAACTCTTTCGCCCCACGCGGGTTTGGCGCCTCGCGCAACACCGCGATCGGGTAATCGTTGATCGCTTCTGCGGCTTCCGGGAATTCGATCGCGGTCACGTCCGAATTGGCTTGCGCGTCGGTGCGGTATACCAGCGCGGCATCGACTTCGCCGAGGGTGACTTTCGCGAGCGTCGTCTTCACGTCCTTTTCGTACGTGTCAGGCTCGAGCGTGACGTCTGCGGCTTCAAGCTCAGCAACGGAGGCGCTGCCGCAGGGTACTTCTTCTGCGCACAACGCCACACTGACGTCGGCGAGAGCATCGAGGCCGTCGATGTTGTCCGGGTTACCTTCTGGGACAGCGATGACGAGGCTGTTGTGCGTGAAGATCTCTGGTTCGCCTGTTACCCCGTCGGCGTCCACCACAACCGCCATATTGGTGACATCAGCGGACGCGAACACGTCCGCCGGCGCCTTATTGTTGATCTGCGCGGCCAGAGACGACGACCCGTCGTATAGAACCGTGACCTCGGTTCCCGGGTGTTCCTTTTCGAAGTCTTCGGCGAGAACGTCGAACGTTTCAGTCAGCGATGCTGCCGCCATGACGATGATTTCGCCGGAGACTTCTTCTTCGGTGCTGTTGCCGGAACCGCCGCAACCGGCGACGAACAAGAGCGAGGCGACGGCCGTGCAGGTGAGGCTTTGACGAATCATGGTCGAGACTCCACATCAGGGGGTTGTTCTGCTTCGAGCACGACGTTCGTGGCTTTGATGACGGCCACAGCGACCGAACCGACCTCGAGCCCCAAATCGCGCACCGCTTCGGCGCTCATGAGCGACACGACTCGAAAGTTGCCGGCCGCAATGTCCACCTGAGCCATAACGGAATCGACGGTGATCGCGGTGACGATCCCGCGCAGCCGGTTGCGCGCCGACGAATGCGCCGAACCGGGTGCTTCATGCTGGCCGCGCACGAAGTCAGCGAGTTCTTCACCAGGAACGAGACGGTGTCCATTGTCGTCGCGAGTGACGCGCAAACGTCCAGCATCAGCCCACCTGCGCACCGTGTCGGTGCTGACACCGAGCAGTTCTGCCGCTTCACCGATACGAAATTCCGCCACGCCCTCACGGTATCGCGTATGCAATAGATATAGCCAGGTTCATTCGCGAATGCGGCTCATTATCACGTTTTCATTGGCATCTGCGGTGACATGACATGACCGCTCGCGCTGGTGGTACGTGAAGCTTCGCAGATGTTACGGACATGTGAGAACCACTTACCGTGACCGTCCCCGCATGTATAAGCATCGCTGGGCAGCCGCGCGGCCGGGCGTCGCGGTTGACATGTGGTTGCCCCGTACCCGCAGATGCCGTGTACTCAAAGCAGTCGCCACTGACGCCACGCTGTTGTTCCCCACGCGCATGCGATGCTCCAGCCACCTGCGTCAGATGCTCGCACGGTTTCCGCACTTCCCTTAACGGCCAACGATTTCACGTCGCCCGCCATTGGCAGCATCGCTTTACGATGGCTGTATGAGTGGTGTGGCGTCGTGGCTGTCTTTCCGTCGAATCGTCATCGCCACGTTGGCACTGACGGTCGGGCTTTCGGTCCTGGTCATGGGTTCGCACTTGTTCCTGCGGTCGTTCGCGTCGGGACACGTCTACTCGCTACAAGATGTCGACAGCAGGCCAGTCGTCATGGTTTTGGGCGCCCAGGTCTATCCGGATAACACGCCGTCTCCGTATTTGCGCGCGCGGCTGGAGATCGCCCGGGAACTGTACGAGTCCGGTAAAGCCGAAGCAATCTTGGTGAGCGGGGACAACGGTCAAGACAACTACAACGAGGTCGATCCGATGCGGGCCTGGCTGATCGAACGGGGCGTGCCGGATGACAAGGTCGTCGGCGATTACGCCGGTTTCGATACTTTCGACTCTTGTGCGCGGGCACGCGACATTTTCGGTGTCTCCGAAATGATTGTGACGACGCAGTCTTTCCATCTCGACCGCGCGGTAGCGCTGTGCCGCAGTGTTGGCATCGACACCCTCGGGGTCGGGGACGATTCGGTGCGTCGCTACCGGCCTACATGGATGAAAAGTGTGGTGCGTGAATACGGCGCCGGCGTTAAAGCCACGTGGGAAGCGATCGCCGGCGGGCAACCCCGTTACCTGGGAGTACGTGAGACGTCGCTGGACGAGGCGCTGGAACGCAGCTAGCTTCGACACGACCGAATCCGACGGTCGATTTGACCGTATTTGCCCCGTTTCGATGCACGGTAATTTGCGGCAACTTCATTTCGCCGGTATAGCGCCGCCGAACCCACGAAAGTCTACTGTGAAAACACCTCGCTCCGTGGCCACTTTTATTCGTTCCGACATAATAGCAGCTAGACATCGAGCTTCTGCGATGCGTTACCGGACAGTAACGGAGCACAATGCACGTTCTGCACGGTCCATAATCTGCGTAAAAATAGCGCAAAAGGCGTCCTCCCCCATCAGCGATCGGTATTGAAGTCCATCATCCTTAGGGCTATACATTGTGTGGTTTCAACGGTCACAAGCGTCGCTGACCCAACCGGGGTGCGGCGACGTCAAGAAGGAGAGTTCATGGACAACGCCCCCAAGGTCGGCCGCTTCAGCCGTCGCAAGGTCCTCGCCGGCGCCGCCGGTGTCGCCGGCGTCGGAGCCCTCGGCAGTGTGCTGATCGGTTCGCAGACTGCGATGGCCGCCGAAAACGGTCACGGCCTGACCATCGTCGAGAACGAGTCGATCAGCGACCGTCTCGAATACTTCCGTTTCTCCACCGAGGAGATCGGATGGGACCCGGGCGTCAACGTGCTGCTGCCCGAGGGATACCACGACAGCGGCAAGCGCTACCCGGTCCTGTACATGTTGCACGGAGGCGCCGGACAGTTCACCGACTTCCACAACCTCGGCATCGTCGACCTCACCGCAGGCAAAGACGTCATCGTGGTTATGCCCGATGCCTCATGTGGTTGGTACTCCAACCCGGTCAGCAGCAACACTGGCCCGCGCAACTGGGAAACCTTCCACATCAACCAGCTGCTGCCATGGATCGACGCCAACTTCCGCACCTATGCCGAATACGACGGTCGCGCCGTCGCCGGCTTCTCGATGGGTGGCTTCGGCGCCCTCAAGTACGCCGCCAAGTACCACGGCCACTTCAGCTGCGTCAGCTCGCACTCGGGTCCGGCGAGCCTGCGTCGCGACGCCGGCCTGGTCGTGCACTGGGCGAACGTCACGTCCGCGGCAGTCGACCTCGGCGGTGG
>DXIM01000052.1 GCA_019112895.1 Candidatus Stackebrandtia faecavium | reverse complement strand
TGTGGTTGTGTTGCGACGTTGCCCAGCACGGTGATATTGGTGTCGTACATCGTTGCTCCGTTTCCGCGAGTCGATAGAGCTGTTTCGAACGTGAACTGGCCGGTTCAGGTCCAGACTGCCTGGAGGCGGGGCGATGGACAACGCGAAGCGTTGCGGCTTGTGGATAACGCGGTGTTGTGGAAAACCCGAGGGCACAGCTTGTGGAACGGCATTGCTTGTGGAAAGCCAGAGGGCACTGCGATAGCGGGATTGGGGTGGAAGGCTGTGCGCGACGGCGCTAGATACGGATCGGGGCGCCCATCGTCTCGGCGATGCCGATTGTGGGCGCCCCGAACCACTTGCTGACCCATCTAAGTGATATCGGGTATCACCCTGCGCTGTCAAGCAACGTCTGTACTGTGTTACGAGGATGTTATGCCGATATATTCCTATGTGGATCTCGCCGTCGAGGTATCCGAATCCTCACCACGCGTTGCGGATACGCGAATTGTTGCGATCGACGGACGATCCGGAAGCGGAAAGACGAGGTTCTCCTGCCGACTCGCACGGGCGCTTGAGAGCATCGGCGCATCGGTGAGCCTCATCCACGCCGACGACTTTTACAACGGGTGGCAACACCCGACCGCTTTCGCTTCCCGACTCGACGAATGGGTCGTGACACCACTGCTTCACGGGCGCCGGGCACGCTACCGGCGCTACGACTGGTCCGCGTGGCGCTTCCAGCCCGAATGGATAGACGTCGGCGCACCCGACGTACTGATCATCGAGGGGGTCAGCACAGCGAGCGCCAGATGGCGCCCCCTATTGACCTATTCGGTGATGATGATTGCCCACGGCGCGCTGAGCTTCCAGCGCGCCGTGAACCGCGATGGTGCCGCCATCATTGGTCCGCTGCGCAAGTTCGTGGCCCAAGCGGAGACTCACTTCGCCGCAGACGCGACAGAGCGCCACGTGGACCTACTCGTCGACGGCGACCCGTGCGAACCGCATGATCCGCAGCAGGAATTCATCTCGTTGAGTCGTTGAGCTTGGCCGCATTACGCAACAGCAAGGCCTCGGCATGGCAGACCCGGGCGAACTCGGCGAGATGGAGGCTCTCGTTCGGTCCGTGCGCGCGGGAGTCGGGGTCCTCGACGCCCGTGACCAGGATCGCCGCCGCCGGGAACATCTCCTGGAACGTCGAGATGAACGGGATCGCGCCGCCCAAGCCAGTGTCGATCGGGGCGACTCCGTCCCATGCGTCCGCGAACGCGGCGCGCGCAGCGTCGTAACGCGGCCCGGTCGCGTCGATCACTGAAGGGTTGCCGCCGTGGTCGGTAGTCACCGTGAGTTTCGCTCCCCAAGGCACATGCGTGCGCAAATGGGATTCGATGGCTTTGGCCGCGCTCTCGTGGTCGTCACCCGGTGCCAGACGGAAGCTGACCTTTGCGCGAGCGACGGCCTGCAACGCGTTGGCCGATTCTCGGGCTCCGGGGGCGTCGATTCCCAACACCGTAGCGGTCGGCTTCGTCCACAAGCGTTCGACGAGCCGTCCCGTGCCGATGAACTCGACCCCGTCCAGCATCCCGGATTCGGACCGCAGCCGCTGTGGTTCCATCTCGATCGGGCTCGCGTTGGTGCGCACGAGACCGTCGACAGCCACGTCTCCTTCGTCGTCGTGGAGGGTGGCCAAAAGCCGGCATAGCGCGGTCAACGCGTCCGGTACTGCGCCACCGAACATGCCCGAGTGAACGGCCTGGTTCAGCGTCGCGATCTCCACATATACGTTGACGATTCCGCGCAGCGACGTCGTCAGCGACGGCTGCCCGATGCCCCAGTTGACGGAGTCGGCGATCACGATGATGTCGGCGGCCAGCAGCTCCCGGTTTTCGGTGAGCAGGGCTTCGAGCGAGTCGGAGCCGAACTCTTCCTCGCCTTCCACGAAAACAGTCACACCGACCGGAAGGTCGTCGCCGTAAGCCCGCAAAGCCGCGATGTGGGCCATGATGCCGGCCTTGTCGTCGGCGCAGCCGCGTCCGTACAAACGACCGTTCCGCTCGACCGGCGTGAAGGGGTCGTCCTGGTCCCAATCCTGCGGGTTCCCGGCCGGCTGGACGTCGTGGTGCGCGTATAGCAGTACGGTCGGGGCACCAGGAGGCGGTGGCTTATGTGCGATGACCGCCGGTTGACCATCCTGACCGCTTTCACCCTTGGCCGTGACAATGCGCACGTCCGGCATCCCGGCGTCGCGCAGCAGCTGCGCGACTAGCTCCGCGCTGCGTGCGACGTGACTGTGGTCGAAGCCGTCGAAAGCAACGGACGGGATACGAACGAGACGCTCGAGGTCGGTGCGGACACTAGGCATGACCGCTTCAATGGCGGAACGCAGATCTGTCATGCCGCCATGGTAGGTGCCGTGACGTCGGATCTAGACTGACGCCCGTGGCGTCTCGGTATAGGTTTTTGTTCTCGCTGCGGTGGATTGGTTTGTGCCTGTTGGCCGTGGTGTTGGTCGCCAGCTGCATATTCCTGGGAATGTGGCAGCACGGCCGGTATTCGGAGCGGGCCGCTACCAACGCCCGTATTACCGATGCCACGTCTCAGGAACCGGAGGTGGCGACATCGCTGATGTCGGTGGATGAACCGCCCTCCGATAGCGAAGAATGGACCGTCGTAACGGCCAGCGGCGTGTACGACAGCGACTCCGAAGTCCTGGTGCGCAACCGCTCCGTGAACGGGCAGACGGGTTTCGAAGTGATCACCCCGTTGGTGCTCGATGACGGCGTCAGATTGCTGGTCGATCGCGGCTTCGTGCCGGCTTCCCAGGAGGGCGCGATGGCGTTGCCCGACGTCCCGGAGGCCCCCGTCGGAGAGGTGACCGTGACCGGTCGCCTGCGTATTTCGGAATCGGAAGTCGGCGACATGAACTCCGTAGACGGAGTCCCTCAGGCGCGCAGTATCGCCGTGGAGCAGATCGGCGAGTCGATCGACGCGACAGTGCTGGCCGGTTACATCACGCAGGACGATGCCGACACAGGTTTGACGCCGATACCGGTGGAGAAGGAACGAGCATGGCAGAACTTCGCCTACGCCTATCAATGGTGGATCTTCGCCGGCATGATCCCGATTGGCGTGGTCATCCTGGCGCGACGGGAAGCTAAGACATTGGCGGTCGCTGCCTAAGCTAGGCGTCTACCCATTCTTCGATCCGGGAGCGGTCCATGACGAACGTGTCGCGCATTGTGGTGTCGGCGCCATCAGCGGGACACGGGAAGACGGCCGTGTCCGTCGGTTTGCTGGCGGCGCTCACTGCGCGCAACTCCAACGCCAGCGCATTCAAGCTGGGGCCGGACTACGTCGATTCCGCGTACCTGGGCATGGCGTGTGGTTCTGTGGGCCGAAACCTTGACCCACGTATGGTCGGCAGCGCCCGGATACCGGAACTGTTTTCGCACGGCAGCGAAGGCACCGACATCGCGGTGGTCGAAGGGGCTTTCGGCCTGTTCGACGGCATGACCTTGGCCGGGGACACCGATTCCACCGCGCACGTGGCGCGGAGCCTGCGAGCGCCGGTGATTTTGGTGGTCGATGCGGCCAACACCGGTAACTCGCTTGCCCCACTGGTGCATGGGTTTCGGACTTGGGACGAGCTGACGTGGCTTGGTGGCGTCATCTTGACCCGTGTCTCTTCCGATCGTCACGAACAGATCCTGCGGGATGCGCTGCGCGAGGTCGGCGTACCGGTTCTCGGCGCCTATCGGCGCAACGACCTGGCTGCACTTCCCGCCCGCCATCACGGGATAGTTCCGGTGGTCGACCGCAGCATGGAGGCATTGCGTGCGGTCCGCCGCCTAGGTGAAGCGACATTGGATCGTGTCGATCTAGACCGAGTTGAGGCGATCGCCCGTTCCGCACCGAGACTGTCCGAGACCAGTTGGACGCCGCTTGGCGGCGCACCCGTCTCGCAACAGTCGCCCGTCGACGGTCCCGTCGTGGCCGTTGCAGGTGGCAGCTACTTCACTTATTCGTACGCAGAAAATGTGGAACTGCTGCAGGCCGCGGGCGCGACCGTGGCTGTCGTTGATCCGTTGCGGGACGAGCGGCTCCCCGAAGGATGTCAGGGGCTGCTGTTCGGTGGAGGCTTCCCCGAACGTTACGTCGAGGAGCTCACCAGCAATGTAGAGCTGGGGCGAGACGTGGCGAAGCTGGCCAAATCGGGAGCACCGATCGCGGCGGAGTCATCTGGTTTCGTCTGGTTGTCCGATGAGCTCGACGGCAGACCGATGATCGCAGTATTGCCGGCGGCGACTCGGACGAACTCGCAACCGGTCTTGGGATATCGCGCAGCGACCGCGTGTTCTGACAGTGTCCTGCTGAAATCCGGTGCTGAGATCACCGGGCACAAGAACCACTGGACGACCGTATCGCCACGGGCGGGCGATACGGCCGCATGGAACTGGCGTAATGGCCGGGCGGAAGGGTATGTCGAGGGCAATATTCACGCCTCGTACCTCAACCTCCATTGGGCCGCGCAGCCCGACATCGCGAAGCGTTTCGTATCGCACATCGGTACTGACGCGGCGTGAAACAAGCGTTAAGTTATTTTTGACGACGGCGGTGTGAACTTCTCCTTCGGTTTCCCATCCAAGCCCTTGCGCAGTGTCTCCGCCACGGCATCGATCGGCTTTTGCGCATTGCCGGAACCCACTGCGTGGAACGGGTTGTCCGGGTCCGCCATGAACGACGCGGCGGCCAGTTGAGGCGTATAGCCGACGAACCATGCGGCACGGTCAGAGTCGGTGGTACCGGTCTTGCCCGCGACCGGACGCTTGACGGCGTTGTAGAAACCTGGAGCGGTCGCGTTGCCGCCGCAGCTGCCCTTTGCTGCCTTATAACCGGTCACGCATCTCGCCGCATCGGTGCCTGCCCGAGCCACGTCCTTGGACAGTTCGCGGTGGCAGTCCGGTGCCGTTCCCTCCACTTCGTTGCCGTCAGCGTCGACGGCTTTCAGGACCGGTGTGGGTGAGCAATACACACCGTCTGCCGCGATTGTGGCGTAGGCGTTCGCCATCTCCAGCGGTGACGTGTCCGCAACCCCCAGGGTGAACGCACCCCAGCCGTCGGCGTTTTCGGGTTTGGCGAGCTTGGCGTCGGATTCGGAACGCCACTGAAGTCCTAGTCGCTCAGCCATTTTGACTGCCTTGGCGGCCCCCACCTTCTGGATCAACTGGGCGAAATAGGTGTTGACTGATTGCCCGAATCCTGACCACATGGTGTGGTTACCGGCCATGGACTTGCTCGCGTTGGATGGACACCAATAACCACCGCACGAGGCGGGCCCCGCGCCGACCGGATATTTGGTGGTGACTTTATTGGGCGACTGGATATGGGTGTCCAGGTCCATTCCGTCTTCCAGGGCCGCCAACATCGTGAACATCTTGAATGTCGAACCGGCCTGATAACCGGGCACGTCACCACCGCCCAGTAGCGGGTTCACAGTGTTGGGATAGTTGCCTTTCGTGCCGTTGGCCTGGGCTGCGGGTAGCGAGTGCGGCCCGTTATCCGACTGGTCCAGCTCGAAATGCCGGTTGACGGCCATGGTCTGGACCCGACCGGTACCCGGCTCTATGGATACGACGCCGTGCGCGTACTGGCTGTGTATATCTTCGTTGCTTTCCACTTCCTTGACGGCGGATTCCTGGGCCTTCGGGTTGATCGAGGTGATGATGGTGTATCCGCCTCGGCGCAGATCGTTCTCGCGTTCCTGCTCGGTCTCGCCGAACTGCGAATTCGAACGCCACCAGTTGCGGACGTAATCGCACACGAAACCGTACTTTTGGGCCTCGTCGTCGAGGTCCATGCACGAGTTCGAGGGACGGGACAGGTCGAGTTCTATCGGCTGGTCTTTCGTGCGCTTCGCTTCGGAAGCGGTGATGTGTCCCAGATCGGACATGCGGTCGAGGACGTGGTTTCGACGCTTTGTCGCTGCTTCCGTGTTGTCTGGGGACGCGGGGTCGTAGGCAGAGGGCGCTTGCACGAGTCCCGCGAGCGTGGCCGCCTGCGCGAGTGTCAGATTGTCCGGTGTCGTGGAGTAATAGACGTAGCTGGCGGCGTAGATGCCGTAAGCCTGGTGACCGAAATACACCTGGTTCAGGTAGCGTTCCAAGATTTCCTTTTTGGACAACTGCTCTTCGGTCGCCACGGCCAGGCGCATTTCGCGAATCTTTCGTGGTGCGGATTCCTCGGTGGCGGCGAGCGTCTCTTCGATCGAATCGGCGTTGGTGCGCAGCGCACCCCGCACGTATTGCATAGTCAGGGTCGATGCGCCCTGTGATACTTCGCCGCTTTGCTTATTGGCCACCATCGCTCTGGCTACGCCGCGCGGGTCGACCCCGTTGTGGCTGTAGAACCGTCCGTCTTCGGTGGCGATCATCGCCTGCTGCATCACGGGTGGTATTTCTTCGAGCGGCACATTGCGGCGGAACTCGTCGTAGAACTGGGATATCGGGGTGGTGCCGTCGGCCGCGTACACGTACGTGGCCTGCGGGGGCGTGGCGTTTCCGAGCTCTTTGGAAAGCTGATCCACCGCGTCTACTGCGGACTTGGTGGACAGTCCCGCGGCTCCGACCAGGGGGAACACCAAAACGGCGACGAGGAATCCCGCCAACACGCCGACTTTGAGTAGGGCGCGGATGCTGGCCGACGCCCCAGTGAGTTGTTCCCGTGCCTTGTTATACGCCCGCGTCCACTCCATGACTACCGAAGGTAAGTCACCGTGTACGTCTCGCGGGCCATGACGATGGAAATCGATGACGCCGATCGATGAGGTTTCCGCCGGTGCGACGCAGGTGCCGCACCGGCGGGAACGCAAAGGGACTAGCCCTTGACGCTGCCTGCCAGAAGGCCGCGCACGAAGTACCGCTGCAGCCCCAAAAAGACCGCTACGGGAACCACAATGGAAACGAAGGCGCCCGCGGTGAGCCGTTGCCATTCGCTGCCACGGCTACCCGCCATGTCGGCGAGCTTGGCGGTCAACGGGCTCGTCTCTGGCCCGGAGGCGAACACCAGCGCGACCAGCAGGTCGTTCCAGACCCATAGGAACTGGAAGATCCCAAGCGAGGCCAAAGCGGGTGTGATCAGCGGCAACACGATGCGTCGGAAGATCGCGCCGTGGCTGGCGCCGTCGACACGTGCCGACTCGATGACGGATCCGGGAAGTTCCGACATGAAGTTGTGCAGCAGGAATACCGACAACGGCAAGCCGAAGCACGTGTGGGCGAACCACACCTGGATGAACTCCCATTCGCCTTCCAGGCCCCAGCTGGGCAGCAACGTCACTCCGCCGATGCTGGCTCCCTCGGAAAAGAAACTCAGCAACGGTACGAGGCTCATCTGCAGGGGCACCACCTGAAGGGCGAAGATGCCGATGAAGAACCAGTCGCGTCCTTTGAACTTCACCCAGCACAGTGCATACGCCGCGAGCGCGGCCAGCGCCATCGGGAACAGGACGGACGGAATGGTGATGACCAGGGAGTTAATGAATGCTTCGGCGAGGCGGCCACTGGAGCCGCTGCCGTACAGCACCTCGTTGTAGTTCTCGATCGTGAAATTCGGGTTGCTGAAGAATGTCCACCAGCCGCTGTTCTTGATGTCGGATTCCGGCCGGAACGACGACAGCAGAAGACCGAACGTGGGGGTCGTCCAAAGCAGCGCGATGATGATCGCGGTCAGGCTCGCCCATGGTCGGCTCAACCGGAGGCGCGACCGCTTCGCCAACTCGACGGGCTTGACTTTCGTGCTCATCGCACCTCCCGGCGCTGCCGCATGTTACGGACTTGGTAAATCACGATCGGGATGACCAGCACGAACAACACGACCGCCAAGGCAGCGCCGCGGCCCGTCTGCTGCGCGGGGAAGGATTGCGCGAACATCTCGTACGCCAAGACACTCGTGCCGTCTCGTCCGCCGGTCATGGTGCGCACGATGTCGAACAGTTTCAGCGCCGCGATTGACACGGTCACGACAACGAGAATGAGCGCCGGTCGAATCGACGGAACCGTCACGCGCCAAAACATCTGCCAGGGGTTGGCTCCGTCCAGTTTGGCGGCCTCGACTACTTCGGATGGAACGGCCTTGATCGCGGCCGACAACACGACCGTCGCGAAACCCGCCTGGATCCACACCATCACCGCGATGAGGAACAGGTTGTTCCAAAACGGCAGCGCGAGCCAATGTTGGGTCGCGTTCTCGCCGAAGAGCCAGACCATGATCTGGTTCAACAAGCCGATCTGGTCTCCGATTTGCTTGTAGTCGTAAACGAACTTCCAGATGATGGCCGCGCCCACGAACGAGATCGCCATCGGAAGGAACACAAGAGTCTTCGCGAGGGCTTCGAAGCGGGATTTGTCGATGATCACGGCGTATACGAGTCCGACTAGCGTCGCCAACAGGGGCGTGAGCACGACCCACAGGACGCTGTTACCGACCACTTTGAGCATTTCGGGCTCGGTAAACATCCAGATGTAGTTGGCCAGGCCCACGAACTCCTCGCCGGTCGCGTCGGTGAACGACAGGATTGTGGTGCGTATGGCCGGCACCACGAGTCCTATCCCGACCATCAAGAGCGTGGGAACCAAAAAGACGGCACCCGCGATCGGGCTTTTTTCCTTGTCCGGTACGAGATTGCCGACGTACAGCACGGCGAGTACGACCAGGACGAAGGCGATCAAGCCGAGACCGAGGACTCCGAACTTGGGGAGCTGATCCATAAAATCAAAGGTCATGTGGTCCTCTCGACGAATCGGGGGCACCCATCTCTGGATTGCCCCCGATTCATCTGCACTTCTAGTCCTGCCAGACTTTTTCGACGTTGGCGAGAGTTTCTTCTGTCGACTGTCCCTTGACCCACTTGGTGGCTTCCTTGAGGAAAGCGTCCGAGCCGATCTTTCCGGGCATGAGGTCGGAGCCGTCGTAGCGGAATTCTGCGCCCTCGTCCTGGAACAGTTCGACCGACATCTTCAGCAGGTCGTCTTGCGCGTTGGCCGGGTCGGCACCCTTATGGGAAGAAGCCCATGGTCCGGTCTTCATGCGCGCATTGGCGAACACCTCGCCCGCTAGGAAGGTGCGCACGGCGTCGACTTCGTCGGCTTCGCGGAACGCGGCCACGTATTCACCGCCGCCCAGGACGGGCTTTTCGTCGGCGGCCTTGCCGGGGAGGTGGAAAGCGTAGACGTCGCCGTTTGGACCGATCTCCGTGCCGTCCGGCCACTGGGCACTATAGAACGATGCCTGGCGGTGCATGGCGCATTCGCCTTCGACGATCGGCAGCCCGCCTTCTTCGAAGGAGACCGAGGCCATCGACTTGACATCGCCGTATCCGCCGTTCATGTAGTCCTCGTTCTTGAGGATGTCGCCGGCCTTGTCGACGGCCTTGACGATCTGCGGGTCGTCGAACGGGATCTCATGGTTGACCCATTGGTCGTACACGTCGCCGCCGACTTCGCGCAGGATCAGGTCCTCGTACCAGTCGGTGAGCGGCCAACCGGTCGTGTCACCGGAACCGATACCCGCGCACCACGGCTTCACGTCGGACTCGGCGATCGTGTCGCTGATGTCGATCAGTTCGTCCCAGGTTTCCGGGACCTCGATGTTGTTGTCTTTGAAGTACTTCGGTGAGTACCACACCAGCGATTTCAGGTTGGCGCTCAGTGGCTGCGCGTACAGCTCTTCATCGAACGTTCCGTACTGGAGCCAGTCGTCGCTCCAGCCGGATTCGGCTTCCTTGGTGAGGTCGTCGGAGGCGGGGACGAGATCGTCCTTATAGCGCTCCATGAGACCTGGCTGCGGGAAGAACGCCAGGTCCGGTGCATCGTTGCCCTGGACGCGGATTTCGATCTCGGATTCGAAGGAGTTGCTGCTCTCATACTGGATCTCGATGCCGGTGCATTCGGAGAACGGAGCCCAGGCCTTCTCGAATGCGTCACCTTCGGCGTCTGTGATCGGGGAGTAGATGGAGACCTTTGGATTCTTGTCCGTGAAGTCACCGTACTTTTCGTATGTCTTACAGTCTTTTTCTTTGTCCGATAGGGCATCGTCGCTTTCGGGCGCACCGCACGCGGACGCAGTAAGTGTCACGCATAGCCCCGCCACGGTCATGGCGACATATAGACGTCGCTTATGGGGTGTCATGGGTTGTTGATCTCTCCTCATGTTCTCGATCCGAAGGCGACACAAGTTGTCTCGTTGGCGCCTTGCAATGTGGGCACACGTGCAAGGGCTGATGACGAGGTTCACGCCGCATTCATGAGGCGTTGCTCACGAAGGGGTTGTCATAGCGCGGTACGTCGTGTCGCTATTACCCCATAGCTTAGACCGAGTCGCACTCGTATGTGCGACGAGATCGAACGATATCGTATTGTCTCGGGATTGACGGCGATAAATCGCCGTCAATCCCGACCATCGGGTGTGGATATCCAGTTAGTGCTGGACGGGAGCGAGCTCATCGAGAAGTAGAGCGACCCGGATCAAGCCGAGGTGCGAGTACGCCTGAGGGTGGTTGCCCAGCGCGCGTTCGGCGACCGGATCCCATTCCTCGGACAACAGGCCGGTCGGCCCAGTGCAGTCCAGAATCTGCTGGTAGAGCTCCTCGGCGTCGGCCTTGCGGCCGATCAACAGATAAGCCTGGGCGAGCCACGCAGCACACAGAATGAAGCCGCCCTCGTTACCGGGTAGGCCATCGTCCCTGTGGTAACGGTACACAGTGGGCCCGGAGCGCAAACCGGCCTCTATCGCGTTGACGGTCTTGATGAAACGCGGATCGTCAGCGGGAAGCAGCCCGGAAATACCGATCCACAGCGAGGCGGCATCGAGGTCCGGGTCGCCGTATGCTGCCGTGTACGAGCCGACTTCCTCGTTCCAGCCGTTCTCGACCACGTCGGCGGCGATCTCATCTCGCAACGCACGCCACGACGGGTCCTCGGCAACGTCGAATTCTTCGCTCAGCGCTATCGCGTCGTTGATGGTCGTCCAACACATCACCTTCGAGAACACGTGGTGACGGGGCGCATGACGCTCTTCCCAGATGCCGTGGTCGGGCTCGCTCCAGCGCCGCGCCACGGCACCGGCCATGTGCGTGACGATCTCTGCCTCGAAATCGGTGACTTTGCCGCGGCGCTTCGCGACCGCGTACACAAGGTTGGCTACCGGACCGAAAACGTCGAGCTGCACTTGGCGGTTGGCCGCGTTGGAGATACGAACCGGCCGCGAACCCGCGTAGCCCGGCAGCGTGTCGATGATGGCTTCCGGCCCCAAAGGCATTCCCTCAAGGGAATACAGCGGAGCCAACCATTCCGGACGACCTCCGGTGCGTTCGACGACGCCGGAGACCCACTGGAAGAAGTTCTCCGCCTCGTGGAGGGAACCCAGGTCCACAAGGACGCGCGCCGTCATCGACGCGTCGCGCAGCCAGCAGAAACGGTAGTCCCAGTTGCGCACGCCCCCGATCTCCTCGGGAAGCGAGGTCGTGGCGGCCGCGAGGATCCCACCGGTGGGTTCATGGCACAGCCCTTTGAGGGTCAGGGCGCTGCGCGCAACCATGTCCGTGTCGCGCCCCGGCAGGGAGAGGCCACGCAGCCATTCGCGACGCGGCTCCTCGGTGGCCTGCCAGCGTTCCGCTGTCGCGAGCGCGTTCGCTTCGAGACTGTCGTCCCCGCAACGCATCTCCAGGACCACGGACCCACCGACCTTTTCCAGGTCGATGACGGCTTCGGCGGTGTCGTGCGTGCCGTCGGTAGTGATGTGCCAGTCGATGCCGGGGGATCGCAGCGTGATCGGTTCGTTGGCGCCAAGCACGAACAGCCCATCGGGGAGGGCCTCGAGCCGCACCGGCATCTGTCCGAACTCCGGCCGCGGCGCGAACTGGACGCGCGCCGATACCCGTCCTGTGATTTCTCGCATGAGGACTGTCGTGTGTGAATCGCCGGCTTGTAGGGGGGTGGCGTCGAGCCAGTCCGTGACCGTGAGACCAGACCACTTGGTCTCGACCGTCATCGTCTTGCGGATGTACCGCTGGCCCAAAGGCAGACCGCCGGCGACGGGCAGGATCGAGAAATGGCCCGCCGGGGCGCCGCCCAATAGGTCGGCGAAAATCGCGCCCGAATCGGGCCGAGGGTGACACAGCCAGGTGACGCGCGCCTCCGGCGACAACAGCGCGCACGAAGCCCCGTCGCTGAGCATGGAGTGACGCTCGATCGGCTTGGCGTCTTCGCCGTGGAGCCAACTGCGACGCATATCGAGCAAAATGGCCAGAAGTTGCGCGACTTCCAGGGTGTCCTTGATGCGGAATGCGGCGCGAGTGTCGCCGTCGCCGACGCGGACCCCGATGTCCGGCCCGTGTAGGGACGCGAAGGCGTTCTCGTCGGTGATGTCATCGCCAATGAACAGCACCGCTTGGGCGCCGAGCTCACGCCGCAATGAGTCGAGCGCATTGCCCTTATGCGTCGTGACCACGGACAGGTCGATGACTTCGTGTCCCTCGGTCACCTGGACATTGTCGAAGGTTGCCGGTCCGGACTTGACCTGCTCCATCGCCAGGCGCGCCGTTTCGCGATCGGACTGCCTGGTGTGGATCGCTACGCCTGCGGGCTTCAGCTCCAGACGCACGCCTTCGTGGCCGTCGGCGATCTCGGTGGCGGCCTCGATCAGTCGGTTCCTGAGAGACACCTGCTCGGCCGAAAGATGTTGCGTGAAGCCGATGTCGAATTCGGACCCGTGAGAACCGACCAGGTGCACCTCGCTGGGCAGCCGCGACAGAGCCGCGAGGTCGCGCAGCGCGCGGCCGGAGATGACGGCGGTTTTCGTCTGGGAGAGGTTAGCCAAGGTACGAAGCGCGGTGACCGATTCAGGCCGCGGTGTGGCGACGGACGGGTCCGACACGATCGGAGCGAGCGTGCCGTCATAGTCGCAAGCGATGAGCAACTGAGGTGCCCGGGACAGTTTCCTCAACGCCGATTTGAGTTCGGGATCGAAATCGGACGCGACTTGCATGGATTGGCTCATAGATAGTTTTCCCAGGAGCAAGGGCCGAACACCGGCCGACTAACATGGGCGCGATTCACGTAATTTGTCTGAATTATAGGCAGTTGCAGCTTCGGGCGCGCCGAGCGCCGTGAGGAAACTGCCGGCCCAATGTTTCACATCGTGGGTGCGCAAGTGACGCCGCATCGACCTCATCCTTCGCCGACGATCCTCGCGGGGAGTTTGCAAAGCCCGCATCAAAACCAGCTTCACCTCGTCGAGGTCGTGTGGGTTGACGGCGAAAGCCTGCTTCAGCTCCGCGGCCGCGCCCGCGAATTCCGAAAGTACTAGCGCCCCATCGTTGTCGGTCCGCGAAGCGACGTACTCCTTGGCCACCAGGTTCATGCCGTCCCGCAGCGGCGTCACCATCATCACGTCCGCGATGCGATACAGCGCCGCTAGCTCCGTGTGGTCGTAGGACTGGTGCAGATAGTGCACAGCGGGCAAACCCACCTTGCCGAAGTCGCCGTTGATCCGGCCCACCTCGCGTTCGACCGTCGACCGCAGCGCCCGGTAATGCTCCACGCGTTCCCTGCTGGGGGTGGCCACCTGGACCAGCGTGGTCTCCGGGATCGACAGCCAGCCGTCCGTGAGCAGTTCGCGGTACGCCTTGAGCCTGTGCTCTATGCCTTTGGTGTAGTCGAGCCGGTCGACGCCGAGCAGGATCGAGCGCGGATCTCCCAGCTCAGCGCGCAGCTCCTTGGCGCGGGCTGCGACCTTTTCGGTGTCGGCGGTTGCTTCGACGCTGACGGTGTCGATCGAGATCGGGTAGGCCGCCGCGCGCACGCTGCGGCCGTCGTCGGTGACAACGGTGTTGCCATGCGGCCTGAGATTCAACAGGTGCCTGGTGAGGCGGAGAAAATTCTGCGCGGCCATCGGCCGTTGGAATCCGACGACATCGGCGCCCAACAGGCCATTCAAGATGTCGAGTCGCCGCGGGATCTGCATGAACAGTTCGACCGGTGGGAACGGAATGTGTAGGAAGAACCCGATTTTCAAGTCAGGTCGGAGCCGACGCAGCAGAGCCGGAACCAGCTGAAGCTGATAATCCTGAACCCATACGAGGCCGCCGGGGGCGGCTTCGGCGGCCACTCGTTCCGCGAAACGTATGTTGACCCGTTCGTACGCCTTCCACCAGTGACGGTGGAAGGACGGCTGTTCGACCGCGTCGTGGTAGAGCGGCCACAAAGTGGCGTTGGAGAACCCCTCGTAGTAGAACTGCAGCTCTTCCGCGTCCAGGCTGACCGGTGACAGGTGCATACCGTCGAGATCGAAAGGCTCCGGCGATTCGTCCACGCTTCCCGCCCAGCCAACCCACGTGCCGTTCTCGGACTTCAAGACCGGGTGCAGAGCCGTGACGAGTCCGCCGGGGCTGCGTTTCCATCCGACATTTCCCTGTGCGTCGACGACACGGTCGACGGGGAGTCGGTTGGCTACGACGATGAACGAGCTCTTGCCAGGTGTGGCCATGCTTATCCCCTTCGCTAAACCTGCCCCTCCTTCAGCCTACGGTGTTGCCGTGCCGGTGACACCGATCTCGCTGCGGCGATGAGTCGGCACGAAAGTTCGAATCGTGGCGGGCCAAAGCGGAAACGGTCCGTGTCGCAGCCCATATGACCGGGTAAAAGGACTGCACACCGGCGCGACCCGGTCGCAGTGTCGGCGGCGCACTTGCGAAGATGGATGCGGAAATCCGAAATCTGATGAGGGGTGGCAGTGGCCCAGTTCATATACACCATGGAGAAGGCGCGGCGTGCGCACGGAGACAAGCTGATCCTTGACGACGTCACGCTGTACTTTCTGCCGGGCGCCAAGATCGGTGTCGTCGGCCCGAACGGTGCAGGTAAGTCGAGCCTGCTGAAGATCATGGCTGGGCTGGACCAACCGACAAACGGTGAAGCGAAGCTCATGCCGGGGTACACGGTGGGCATGCTGGCACAGGAACCGCCGTTGGATGAAGACAAAACGGTGCTCGGCAACATCCAGTCGGCTGTGGCAGACACACGCGAGAAGCTGGCCCGTTTCGAAGAGATCGCCAACAAGATGGCGACCGATTACAGCGATGAGCTCATGGCCGAGATGGGCGCGTTGCAGGAAGAGTTGGATCACTCCGACGCCTGGGAGCTCGATTCGAAGCTCGAACAGGCGATGGACGCGCTGCGTTGCCCGCCGGGGGATGAGCAGGTCTCACACCTTTCCGGTGGTGAGCGGCGCCGCGTCGCGCTGTGCAAGCTGTTGTTGGAACAACCGGACCTGTTGCTGTTGGACGAGCCGACCAACCACCTTGACGCCGAGAGCGTGTTGTGGCTCGAGCAGCACTTGGCCGCGTACCCCGGCACAGTTGTGGCCATTACACACGACCGCTACTTCCTTGATCATGTCGCCGAATGGATCCTCGAACTGGACCGTGGACGCACCCACATCTACGAGGGCAACTATTCGACGTACCTCGATAAGAAGGCCGACCGTTTGGCGGTTGAGGGACGTCGCGACGCCAAGATGCAGAAGCGTTTGAAGGACGAGCTCGAATGGGTGCGTTCCAATGCCAAGGCGCGCCAGACGAAGTCGAAATCGCGGCTGAACCGCTACGAAGAGATGGCGGCGGAAGCCGAAAAGACCCGCAAGCTGGACTTCGAGGAGATCCAGATTCCGCCCGGGCCGCGCTTGGGTAACACCGTCATCGAGGTGGAGAACCTCGTCAAGGGGTTCGACGGCCGCGTGCTCATCAACGACCTCAGCTTCTCGCTGCCGCGCAACGGGATCGTGGGGATCATCGGTCCCAACGGTGTGGGTAAGACCACGCTGTTCAAGACCATCGTGGGCCTGGAGAAGCCGGACAGTGGCCGGGCACGCGTCGGCGAGACCGTCGAACTGTCCTATGTTGATCAGGACCGTGCCGGTCTCGATGGCGATAAGACCGTATGGGAGGTCGTGTCCGATGGACTCGATTACCTGATGGTCGGCAAGGTCGAGATGCCTTCGCGCGCCTACGTCGCGGCATTCGGGTTCAAGGGCCCCGACCAGCAGAAGCCCGTCAAGGTCCTTTCCGGTGGTGAGCGCAACCGCCTCAACCTCGCGATGACGCTGAAGCAAGGCGGCAACGTGCTGCTGCTGGACGAACCGACAAACGACCTCGACGTCGAGACGCTGTCGTCGCTCGAGGATGCGCTGCTGGAGTTCCCCGGCTGTGCCGTCGTCATCTCCCACGACCGGATGTTCCTCGACCGCGTCGCGACCCACATTCTGGCTTGGGAGGGGGACGAAGACAACCCGAGCTGGTTCTGGTTCGAAGGCAACTTCGAAGCCTACGAAAAGAACAAGATCGAGCGGCTGGGGCCGGAAGCGGCTAAACCGCACCGTGTCACCCACCGCAAACTCACCCGCGACTAGCCGCGACCACGACCGAGCCGGCGGAGATACCAGGACGTATCGTCGCCGGCTTGGCGTGTGCCGGATGGCACGGGCAACACAAATGCACGGACGCGGTCGCGGCTGCGATATCGACGGTCATGTCTTATTGAGGTTGATCACGAATGGCTAAATTCTCGTACGAATGCCCGGTGCGTTGGTCGGATGTCGACGCGTTTCAGCACGTCAACAATGTCAGGTTCATGACCTTCTTCGAAGAAGCCCGGGTCGCGTTGATGTTCACGTCAGCGCAGGAGTGGGGATTGAACAGTTTCGCCGAAGGCTGCGTGGTGGCCCGCCACGAGGTCGACTACCTCAAACCGGTCAACTATTGCCCTTCGGTCCACATCGATGTGTGGGTCGATGAAGTGCGCAATTCCTCGTTCTCCCTTATGTACGAGTTGTTCGACAAAGGCGACGTCGCGTGCCGTTCTCGCTCGGTGCTGGTCCCGTTCGACCTGGCGGCGGGGCGCGCCCGCCGCGTCAGCGAATCCGAACGCGAATTCTTGAACAAGTGGAGCGCCTGACACGCTCCGACAGTGTGACGGTGTCGATGCAGCGACACCGTCACACCGTCGCAAGAGGGCGCACCGTTTTAGTTCTCGTGGTGCGCCATCGCCACTTTCTCCGGCGTGCCGCGACGCGTCAGCGCGCTGACAGCGACCAGGGCCACTGTCGAGCAGACCACCCCGGGAACCAGCTCGTAGATGTAATCCTGCAAGCCGAGGTTGACCCACACGACCACCGCGATCGTCCCGCTGAGGATGCCTGCCAGTGCACCCGCGCGCGTCACGAAGTTGCTGTACAGGCAGAAGATCAGCAAGGGGCCGAACGCTGCGGCCAAACCGCCCCAGGCGTATAGGACCAGTTCGAACACGCCGTTCCAGCCCGACAACGCGACCAGTGTGGCCAGCGTTGCGAGGACGACCATCGTCGTGCGCGAGATCCACACGGTCGTGCGCTGGCTGAACTCCTTCTTGGTCAGGGTCTTCAGCGCATCGCTGGCGACTGATTGAGTCGCCACCATCACCTGCGACGAGAAGGTCGACTGGATCGCGGCGAACACCGCTGCGAGCACCACTCCGGCGAGGATCGGGGTCAAAATGTCCAGCGAGACCATGGGGAACACATACTCGGGGTCGCCGAGGTTCGGCATCGCGATGCGGCCGATCAGGCCCAATAGGTTCGATCCGGTCATGACGATGATGACCCACACCATTGCCACCATCGAACCCTGGCGGATCGCCGTGTCGTCGCGGGCAGACAGGAATCGTTGCGTGATGTGAGGCTGACCGGGCTCTCCGATGCCGAAGCCGATGTTCCCCAGCAGGAACCCGAACGCGGCGGCACCTGTCGCGCCGCCAGTAGCGGTCAACAGTTGGGGGTCGATGCTGTGGAGGGTCTGGAAGAACTGTCCGGGGCCACCCAGTTCGAAGAAGATCATGTAGATCGGGAACAGGACCAAGACACCCATCATGACGAAACCCTGGGTGACATCGGTCCACACCACGGCCCGATAACCGCCGAACAGGCAATAGCCTGTCACGAATGCCGCGGACAGGATCAGCGACCAGGTCGGGTTCACGTCGGCGATCACAGTGGTGACTGTGACCTGAGCGGCGGTCAGTTGCGCCGCCATCGAGGCGAGGAAGAAACCCGCGATGATGATCGCGGATACCAACTTCACTATCCCGCGCGGATCCTTCAACCGTTTATGGAGGTAGTCGGCCATACTCAGCGCATTGAGTTGTTGCCCCTGCCGGCGGAAACGCGGTGCGACCACGAACCAGTTCAGTAGGTAACCGATGATGAATCCGGGCAGCATCCACATCGTCGCGATGCCGGTGGCGTAGGCGAAACCCGCTGCACCGATGAAGATCCAGCCGCTGGTGTCCGTTGCGCCGGCGGAAATCGCGGTCGCGACCGGCCCGAAGTTGCGGTCACCCAGATAAAATCCGTCTTCGCTTTTGGACATGAACCGGGACGCGAACGTTCCGATCAAGAAGACGATGACCAGGTAGATGAAGAAGACTGACAGCATTCCTCAGCCCTCCTTTCGCTTCGCCCTATAGGTGAGTAGGGCGGTGGTGACTAGGCCGAGTACGGGGACAATGACGTACAGGAACCAGATCAGGGCTTGAGTCATGAGCTCGCCTTCTTTCTAACGGCGCGGGCGCGCCGAGAAGAGGCCCGATAGCTATCGATGGCCTTGGGTGGACAGCAGACTTCGTATCTGCTCGGAATCGTGAATGATGTGCGCGCGCAGCCCCGCGGCCGCGGCTTCGCCGTCTCCGGCGAGGATCGCTTCGGTTGTGGGCGTGTGGTCGACACCGACGTCGGACGGGATCTCGAAGTTCGAGTTGCACAGGAACCACAACCGCAGGGCAAGATTCAGGTGTCGCTCGATCACGGCTTTCAGGTAGGAGTTTCGTGTCAGGGCCGCCACCGTGAGATGTACTTCGGCGTCGCTGGTGATCATCTGGCGTTTGTCGCGTACCTCGGCCAGTTCGCATGCCATGTGGTGAAGTTGCTGCCGCTCCTTGGGCGAGGAGCGTTCGGCGGTGAGCTTTGCCGCGAGGCTTTCGTTCGCCAGCCTCAGTTCCATAACCGCCTGGACGTCGCCGAGCCCGACTGGCGCGGCGAAGGTGCCGCGTCGCGGATAGATGACAACCAGGTGGTCCTGCTCGAGGCGTTTGAACGCGTCGCGGATCGGTGCAAGCCCGACACCCAGGTCGCTGCTGAGCTGTTTTTCGTCGAGCGCCTCGAACGGCTGGACATCCAGATGGACGATGCGATCGCGCAGCTGCAGGTATGTGCTCTCGGCGAGGTTCTTGCGCAGTGGCGTGGTGGCGTTCATGGAGACTTCCTGACGGTCGATTGGCTACACGAGGGAGTCGATCACCGTCGGTATCCCGTTTTCCTTGCTGGCGTGATAGTTGCCGACGGTGTATTCGGCGCCCAAAACGTCAACAACGGTAAGCGGGCCGTCCTGGTGTGACGCACCAGCTCCGAACGAGACGCTTCCAGTACCGGTGTGTCGTTCGAGGAGTTCGAAGTCCGAGGACGTGTCGCGTCGGATGATGTCGAAGCGGTCAAAGGAGTCGCCGCCCGGCTGCCCGGTGGCCCGTGCTAGAAGGTGCGGAAAGACCGAGACGTCCGACCAGGCCTGAGGAGTCACGCTGTCGTCGAAGGAGACGTGCAGGTCGACGAGGGGTTCTGCGCGCAGTTCTACGCGGGCGTGCGCGGAGGTTTTGGTGTCGTCGAGGTGGATGTCGGCGAAACGCTTCGGGTAGCCCCACAGCTCGCGCCCGAGCGCGATACTCCACGACTGGTCTTCCCACTCGAGTAGGTAGTGGCCGCCGCTGTGGCCCTTATACGTCACCGGTATCACGACTCCGGCGTCGTAGAAGGGGCCCATCGAGCAGTTGCCGAAGTCGGCGACGGAAACCATGAATCGATCGCTGGCGAGCGTGAACGGGGTGGGTTGCAACGCTTTTTCGAGCTGTTGTGCGTCCCCGACGCAGTACACCGCGAGCGTGCGCAGACCGGGGCACGTGTAGCCCTCGCTGCCGGGCTGATATCCGAGGATCGAGAAGTAACTGCGCGGATCGTATGTCGTCATCTCGTACTCCCTGTCGTGTCGTGGGGCGTCTTATTCGCAATACAAGCAGAAATTTCTATGGCATGCAATAAAAATTTAACTGACATTTCACAGTTTTGAGGAGGTGACGCCGGCCGACTGTCGCCCATGCCGGACTCCAGGCTGCTCAGAAAAGGGCGCGATTCCGTGGGGCACAAGCATGAGCCGTCGTCATCGTCGGGGTGAAACCGACATGGCGGACAACGTTAGGATCCGTATATGCATTTGTCGGTTTCGCACGCTCGGAATGAGGTCGATTTCCCGTGCTGACGGCTGCCACTAACGATGTGCGTGTCTTTCTCGGACGCGCGCGTCGACTCGATCCGCAAGCCCTGGTACGGCTCAGGGGTGCTGCCGATGGCGTAGTGGAGCTGTGGACGGTGTTGCCATTCGACGTGCTCGCCGCCACCCGGGTGCCCGGCGACCTCGATAAAGACATCACCGTGAGGTCCGGCGACCTGGAGGACACGCTGGCGGATGGCAGTTGGCCCACGCCGGTTGATGAGCTATGGCGCGGTGCTCTACCCGGTGGGGAAGGGGAAGTTCTCGAGACGATCGCGGCTACCGAATTCGCCAAGCTGGGGGAGTCGGCGGCTTCGGCCCTCAACGGCGCGCGGGGGCGCGGTGTCGGAGACCGGCGTTTGCGGGACACACTGCTCGATCACGTCGCGCTGCAAGTCTTGTCCGAGGACAGGCGACGTCACGACATCAGGCTTCGCCTCGTTATTGGACTGCTGCGCATGGGGTTCGCCCCTGGGGGCATGGTCAACGTGCGGTCTCACCTGGGGCGGCTCGGGTTGCAAGGGGTGCACGGAACGGTGTGGAACCCCTCTGCCGGCTTGTCAATTTTGTGACACATATAGTTACTTTTCTTTAGTGACAGGCCATCCTTCAGACGTAAGTAGATCCATACGTCCAGGTTCGAGTAACTGTCCATTCGGATGAATTTGGCCTTTAACTGGGGTGATGTGGGCCCTTGCCTCTGGTGTGATGACGGTAGCAACGAGTACGTTCGGCAAAACGTTACGAAGAACTGGCGCATCCGCAACTGCGAAGTTCGACCTGGTTATGGATGCCACGTATCAACGGGAGGGTCTGAAATGGCCTGGTGGTGGAAACGCCAAACACAACACACAGCCCAAGGCGAGGCGGACGTCAACACACACGGCACCTCCGAGCGCGACGTCCCTCGTAAACCGCAGGCATCGCCCATACCGACGCCGCGGACCGAGGCCGCGCAAACGGATCCCCCTCCGGCTGAGTCCGCAGCCCGGTGGGAAATCATCAAACAGGACCTCATCGACATGGATCCCGATTTCTTCCAAAACGTCGATATGAGCGTCAACGACGAAAAGCATGCGACCGCGGTTGAGACGCTCAGCGATGAGCGGTTGATCGAATCGCTCAAGCGGCTGTCGATTCGGTACCTTGTAGACGAATCTGGCGCGCTGCTGGCAATGTGGGAACGTCACGTGCTGCAGATCCGCAGGGAAGGACCAGGAGGCGAAATCCTGGTGCTGCGGGCACGTGCCTACGCGACGCTTCCGCGTGACTGGAACGAACGGGCGTTTCGGGCGGTCAACGAATGGAACCGCACTCGGCGTTTCCTGAAGGCATACGTCGGCGATCCGGTGGAATCCGGCAAGCTGCCGTTGCACGGAGAAATGCAGATACCGCTGCGTCCCGGCCTATCGGACGCTCTGCTCGACGAGTTCATCGACTGCGCGGCAGCCGTATCGGGTTCCTACATCGATTGGCTCTACGACGAGGCAGGCGTTTTGTAACGCCGCCGGGCCGCAAAGACCTCCTCCGCAAGCTCGAGGCTCAGCTCATCCCCCTGTAGCTGAGCCTCGAGCTTCTTTTTGTCTTCGTTATTTCGGTGTGGTCGGGGAATCGAGCCACTCATTGAAAAATTGCGTCAGATCCTTGCCGGTGTGGGCGTTGGCGAACTCGATGAACGTCTCCCGGTCCACCGTTTCGTTGTGATACTCGGCCACCCATGCCGCGAGAAACTCGTCGACGGCTTCGGCGCCGCCGATTTCGTCGCGCAGGTTGTAGAGCATCAACGCCGGACACACGTAACTGTTGCTGGACGCGAACGCTTGCGGATTCGGGTCGCCCGGCGGCCCGAATTGCCGCCGCAAATCAGCGTCATCCTTCTCCCATTGCGCAACCAGCTGCGCCTCGGTCATGTCCGTATCGTCGTTTTCGAGCAGCCACATCTGTTCGGTGTAGGTCGCGGCGCCTTCGTTGAGCCACAGCCCATCCCAGTCGTCGGGTGTGACGGCGTCACCGAACCATTGATGTGCCATTTCGTGCACGAGGACGCCTGTTGTCGAGATGCGCTGCGTCTCGTCGAATATTCGCTCGCTGGAGAAAGTGACCATCTGCTGGGTCTCCATGGCCGAGTCCCCTCCGACCTCGACGACTCCGGCCGACTCGAAGGGGTAGGGCCCGTATCGTTCCTCGAGCCATTCCAGAACCGCCGCCGTCTCGGAAAACACCGAATCCATGTCCGAGCCGGAGGTGGTCCAGGTGGTGATGGGCAGACCGTTCGGGCCCTTCGTCTCGGACATGGTGTACCGATCGACGGCGAGCGTCACCAAGTAGGTGGCTACCGGATCGGACGATGACCAGACGTAGGTGTTGTCGTCATCGGACACGAACGTGCCGCTGGCGACAGCGGCATAGCCATCTGGCACCGAAACCTTGAAATCGTAGAAGGCCTCGTCCCAGGGGACGTCGTTGGCGGGATACCAGGTCATAGCGCCAAAAGGCTCCTGGAATGTCCATAGTGCGCCGTTTGGTCCGGTGGTGGCGCCGATGCCTCCGGCCATGTCCGGTCGCTGCGCGGGCGCCGGCATCTTCTCGGGAGTGCCGGAGTAGGTGACCGCCACTTTGATTTCTTGGTCGGCAGACACCGCCTCGTTGATGTCCAGGTCGTAGCCCTGGTGAGTGAAGTCGCTATCGGAATCGTCTACAGTGATGGTTTCGACGGTCATCTGATCGGAGAAGTCCAGATGGATAACGTCGTTGTCTTCGACAGCACGGGTCGTCAACGTGACGGTCCCCGACAGGGTCGCGGCCTCGGGCTCGTAGCCCAGGTCCATTTCGTAATGGAGTACGTCGATGTGCGGGTCCCCGTAGTCGGGGTACATCGGACTGGTGTTGGGGACGCTGTGAGCGGCGCTGTAATCCGCCGATTCGGAAGCGTCACCTTCGGCGAGGGGTGCCTGCTGGGAGCATCCGGACACGGCCAACGCCGCCAAGGCGACGATAGTGATCAAAGCGCGGGCGCGGGAGGTCATCGCGACAGTCTAAAGGCGCGATTCACGCCGTCGATTTTCGTTGTGCCGCTTTACTCCGCGGAATTGACGAGGAAGTGTGCCGCCCGTTCCAGGTAGTCCCACAGGATGGAATCGAGTTCTTCGGGCAGTTCGAGCGAATCGACACCATGGCGCATGTGATACAGCCATGCGTCGCGCTCAGCCGGACCGATCTTGAACGGGACATGACGCATACGCAGCCGAGGGTGTCCGCGTTGCTGCGAATACGTCCGTGGACCGCCCCAATACTGCTCCAGGAACATTCGGAGCCGGTCCTCGGCGGGGCCCAGGTCTTCCTCGGGATACATCGGGCGCAACAACGGGTCGTCGGCGACGCCTTCATAAAAGACCCGCACGAGCTGACGCATCGCCGGCGAACCGCCCATCGCTTCGAAGAAGTTTTCCGGCCTCGAGTTGGATGCGGGCTGCGGCGTCGATTTTTTAGCGGTGTCGAGCGGGAGCTGCCCGGTTTGGCCCGGACCGGGGGCTGACTGCTGCGGAACCGAAGCATTAGAGGACATCCATCCATACTGCCAAGCCGGGTATCCGTACGGAAGGTAAGGGGGCTCGTGTCACATCGTGCCAGGCGTGGACCGCATCAACCCGCAGTTCGGGCGGAGTGCTCGGCCGGTTCGTCGCGCACCGCCTGCTGATCGTCGGCAGCGTCGGACTCACCAGGGGCCGAGGCCGTGGCGGTGGTGTCGGTGGCGACAGCGTCATCGAATTCCTGGTTCGATGGCCAGGTGAGCAACAGGAACACGACCACCAGCACACCGGCAATGCCCCACAGGCCGACGCTTTGCGACACGGATAGGGAAGTCTGGGCCAAGACGCCGACCGATATGACCGCAGCGCCCTGAATGAGTGCGGTGCCGCTTTGCATAACGCTGAACGCCCGCGCCCGGTACCCGTCCGGGACGGCGGAGACGAAGATGCCGTTGAGCGGCGCAATCGATGCCACAGTCAGGTTGCAAGTGACCGCTATGGCTACGACAACCGGCCCCGGCGGGCCGAATAGGGCGGGCAGCAGCGCGAGCGGGCCAATGAGGACCAGCGGACGGATAAGTTTCTTGCGGATTCCGGGCTTGACGAAACGGGTGAAGACCACGGAGGAGACGATCGCGGCCAGCGGCGCGGACGCCATGATCGTGCCTTGAAGGATCGGGCCGCCGCCCGCTTCCGGCGCCCAAGACGCGGCGACACCTTCCGGGATGATGGCGAAAGTGATGGATGTGAATACGACGAGTGCGATTGTGCGCAGCACGCGGTGACGAAAAACCAGCACGAAGCCTTCGCCGGTTTCCTTGAAGATGTTTTTGCGTTTCGAAGCATCGGACTGCGCGGGACGCCGTTTGATGAAGATCATCAGCACGATCGCGGAGACACCGAAGGTCGCGGAGTCGATCAGCAGGGCGATCCGGGGATCGACGGCGGCGATGACGCCACCCAGGAGGTAACCGACCAGCTGTGCCGACTGGTTCAGGGTCAAATACACCGATAGTGCGAGCGTCAGCGTCTCCCCGGTGACCAATTTGGGAAGGAGCGCGGAGCGGGAGGCATCGTAGGCCGGCTCGACCATCGCGGACGTGAACACCAGTGCCAGCATGACCGGAAGTGGCATGCCGGGGACCGCCACCAATCCGATGAGGACCATTCGGATTAGGTCGGCGACGACCATGGTCGTGCGGTAGGGGAGTCTGTCGGCGACAGTGGCCAGAAGCTGCGCCGGGCCCAGATATGGCGCGTAACTGATGCCGAACGCGGCCGCGGACAGCAATGGGGATTCGGTGGCTTCGAATACCAGGAACGTGACCGCGATACGCGCCAGCATGCTGCTGGCCTTCGAGATCGTGAACGAGCCGAATAGCGCACGAACTTCGCCAGTGGCAAAGACTTCACGATATGTTGCGGGGCGCCCATCCTCCGTGTGTGGACGAGTATTGCCTGACACCGCCGGGGGTCCTTCCGGTGAAGTGGAGCACACGGTTCATCCGTGCGTCTGTGTAGTCTGCCCGATCGTATGAGACACGGGCAAGCCCCTCGCAGCCGGATGGACCCCAAACGGTGACGTTAAATCATGCTTCTTCGGGTTGCCTGTGGAGTTTCGAAAAGTACAAGTGATCATCGATTGCGCTGGCCACGCCCGCTTCGTGTAGCGCTTTCGTGACGCGACCGCGCAGTGCGCGCCCGATTGCCCACTGTTCGTCCGAGGTGGTCTTCACGATGACACGGAAACGTGTCGCATCTACGCCAAGATCGACGACGCCCTGCGCGTCGGGGGTGTCAAGGATGTAGTTGCTGAACTCGGGGTCTTCCGCCAGTTCCGTTGCCGCGCGCTTGATCGCTTCGCCAGCGACTTCGACGTCCGCCTTAGCGCCGAGTGGCACATTGAGGACAACTTGGGCCCAGCTCTGGCTGTGGTTGGCGACGCGGATGATCTCTCCGTTGCGGACGTACCACAAGGCACCCGACAGGTCCCGGATCGTCGTGATCCGAAGGCCCACAACCTCGACGGTGCCGACGGCCTCGCCGACATCGATGACATCACCGACACCGTATTGGTCCTCCATAAGCATGAACATGCCGGCCAGGACGTCCTTGACGAGAGCCTGGGCACCGAAACCCAATGCCAGACCCACGACGCCGGCGCTGGCCAGGATCGGGCCGAGATTGACGTTGAGCTCAGCCAGGATCAGCATCGCCATGATGGCGTAGATGAACCAACTGACAAGGCTGCGAAGCGCCGTCCCGATCGTTTGTGCGCGTTGTCGACGACGGTCGCCGAGAAGTTCTGCGCTGTCTGCGTCACTGAGCAGGTTCGGTACCCGTTCGCGGAATGGTTTGAGGATTCCCGGGCCGCGACCTTTGACCGATGCGGTCATCATCCGTTTGATGCAGCGGTTGATGATGCTGCGCACCAGCAGCGCGACGACCACAATCAGGACGATGCGCAGTGGCGTGACTATGACAGCGTCGCTGCTTTCGGCCAGCCACGGTACCTGCGTGGCGTTCCAGACGATCGCGCACGCTGTACCTTGTTCGCTCGCGCACGGTGGCGCGTCTGCGGCAAAATAAGTCAACACCCGGGTGTTTCTACCGTATGCCCATGGTCACAAGCTAAACGGACCCCTGATCATGGCGAATTGTCGCGTGCGATTTGCGTAATGATAAGTAAGACTGGTTATCGGCAGTGAGGAGAAGCCGATGACAACGATCCAAACGCAGACCCACGTCGGTGCCAGGACCACAAACGCGCTTGTACTTAACGCCACCTATGAGCCACTGTGTGTAGTCTCGGTGCGTCGTGCTGCGGTGCTGTTGTTGTCGAATAAGGCCGAGACGGTCACCCCCGGCGACGGTTTCATGTACAGCGAACGCCAGACGATCCCAGTGCCTTCGGTCGTGCGACTCAACCGGTTCGTCAAAGTTATGCGCAGACGGAACGTCAGTTTGACGCGCCGAGCGATCTTCGCTCGGGACAATTGGGAATGCGCCTACTGCGGCGGTCCAGCCGAGACGGTCGACCACGTGGTGCCGCGCAGTCGCGGCGGCAACCATATTTGGGAGAACGTCGTCGCCTCGTGCGCGCGTTGCAACCATAAAAAGAGCGACCGCACTCTCAGCGAGATTGGTTGGCGCCTACCCCGAACCCCGGCAGCCCCCAAGAACGCGCTGTGGCGTGTCATCGGCCACCGCAATCCGGATCCGCGCTGGGCCGTGTGGTTAATGGCCGCGTGAACCGTCGTCAACGGACGCGTCCCGGAGTCGGATCGAAACGGTCCTGTTCGCCCTTCGCGACGATGTCAGCCATGACGCTCACCGCCGACCGTATGTCGCTGTAGCTGTTGTACAGCGGTGCAAAACCCAGCCGGATTCGATCTGGCTCGCGATAGTCGCCGATCACGTAGCGCCCATGCATGGCTTGACCGATCTGCCACGCCTGCGGGTGATGCACGGTCAGGTGACCGCCGCGTTTCTCCAGGTCCGCAGGTGAGGCCAAGGTAAAGCCCAAGGCCGTCAACTCCGCGGCGACGAGTGCGGAAGCGTAAGCGTTGAGCCGCAATGATTTCTGCCGTATCGCGTCAATGCCGGCTTCGGACACCAGTTCCACGGCCGCTTCGACCGCCGCTACTCCCATAATTCCGGGGGTGCCCACGGCGAAGCCGCCCACTCCTGGAAGCGGGTTGTAGTCGCCCGACATGTCGAACTGATTCGTTTGCGAGAACCAACCCCAGATCGGTTGCCGCAACTGCGATTGAAGCTCCTGACGCACATACAGGAACGCCGGGGCGCCGGGGCCGGCGTTGAGGTGTTTATAGGTGCAGCCCACCGCGAGGTCGGCACCGCTAGCCGTGAGATCGACCGGCACGGAGCCGACCGAATGGCACAGATCCCACAGCATCAGCGCGCCCGAGGCATGGACCATCTCGGTGATGGCCGTCATGTCCGCGATCGCGCCGCTGCGGTAGGCGACATGAGAAAGACATACCAGCGCCGTGTCCTTACCGACAGCGGCAGCCAGCGCAGCGGGATCGACACCGTGGTCGATATCTGAATGGATGGTGCGTACCGTCATGTTGTGTTGCTCGGCCACGCCCTGCAGGATGTACTGGTCCGTGGGGAAGTTGTCGTCGTCGGTGACGATGACGGTGCGGGTTTTGGGAGCTGCTTGCGCGACGGCGCTGGCCAACTTGTACAGGTTGACGCTCGTGGAATCCCAGATCAGGACTTCACCGGGGCGCGCGCCCAGCATCGACGACGCCAGGTCGTCGCCGACCTTGTGCGGCAGGTCGATCCAGTGGTTCCAGGCGCGGATCAGTTCGTGACGCCACTCCTGATCGACGACCCGCATGATCGCGTCACGTACCCGGTGGGGAGGACGTCCAAGCGAATTGCCGTCGAGGTAGATCGCGTCGTCGTCATCGTGGGCGAACTGCGCCCGAAACCGGGCCAGGGGGTCGGCCCGATCGAGCTCACGGGGATCTGTGTCGGCGGGGATGTCAGTCACCATGCACCCATCATGCCGCTGCTTTGCCGGAGGGAATGAACCAGCGCGATCCGTTACTGGTCCGGCAGACGTTGGAACGGCATGGCACAGTGATGACCTTGCCATTCGGTGGGGTGCGCAATGGTCACGCCGACTCGTCACGAGACGACGCTCATGCGCCGCCGGTGACGAGGATCGTCGTTCCCGAGATGTAGCTCGCATTGTCCGAAAGGGCGAACGCGACGGCCGCGGCGACTTCCTCGGCGCGCCCCACTCGACCTGCCGGGTGCGTCCGCGCCGCGCGTTGTGGGCGTGCCGCATCTCCGGCGTCCGCGTGAATGTCGGTGTCGATCACGCCCGGCGCGATCCCGACGACGCGGATTCCGTGTGGTGCGACTTCGCGAGCGAGCCCCTTCGTGAGAGTGTCCACACCTGCTTTTGCGGCCGCGTAGTGAACGTACTCGCCGGGGGACCCTGTGGCCGCGGCCTTCGACGAGATGTTCACGAGCACGCCGCCCCCGTCCATGGCTTGAATCGCGCGGCGCGCAACGAGAACCGCGGAGGTCAGGTTGAGCTCGACCACTCGTCGAATCACGTCCGTCGGAGTCTCCGTCAACGGTCCGATGTGCAAAGTGGCTCCCGCGTTGTTCACGACCGCGTCGATGGACCCCGCCCATGCCATTGCCTCGTCGAAGAGCGCGTCAATGCCGGCGTCGGAGGTCACGTCTGCCTGTATTAGCAGGCAATCGACGCCGAACCCGCGCGCCAGCGAGCTTGTTTCTGAAGCGGCTTCGTGATTGTCGGCATAGCCGAGCACGAGGTTGTGCCCGGAGGCGGCGAGGTTGAGCGCACAAGCCCGACCGATCCCGCGGGTGCCTCCCGTGATGAGAATCGTGCGTCGCGTCATGGCCGTCAGTCTAGGAATGCCGCAGTGGCGTGGGAATCGATGCAGCCGACGGGCGCGACACCGATAGCGCGCAGGTAGCGTGGACCAACCACGGCAGCGTGACGAACGTATCGGCATGCCTCGCCCTGTGAGCGCCGCCCCGGTGGTCTTAGATACCGTATTCGCAAGCATTAGCGCTCCGTGCGCTAACAAGACCATTGACCTGAAGGTTGACAATGACGGTTCTTCAGACGGTGCTGGTGTTCGTCGGCATCCCTGTCGCGGTATGCGCCGTGGTGTATGCGCTGGTCTACGTCCCGAAAAGTGGATCGCGTAAACACGGCAAGGGCGCTGGCGAAGATTTCGCGCCCGTGTGGTTCCTTGCCCGGCCGGAGGATGTGTCAGTGGCCGGAGCCTCCGACTATGTCGCCGCAATGGATGAGCATCGCCCCAAGGCGATCGAAGACGGCTCGTCTGTTGACGGCATAAGCGTTAAGACCGGGGCTAAAGGAGGCGCAAGTGGCAACTGGTGAAGTCGTGCTGCCGGAGGCACAATCACGCAACGAAGTGCTTGACGGGCCCTTCAACGTCAAGCAGCTGCTCCGCATTGACGAGGCCCTTTCGGCCGCCGATCGTGAGACTGACTTGACTTTCAGCGTTTATGTCGGTCCGCTTCATGAGCCGACGATCGGCGCCGCCCGTGGAATGCATGACCAACTGCCGGACCCCGAAAACAGTGTGCTGATCGCGGTGTCGCCTGCGCAGCGCAAACTCGAGATCGTGACCGGGGAGATCGCAGCCAAGAGCATCACCGATCGCAGCGCGGCGCTGGTGGCCCTATCGATGACGGCCGCCTTCACCGGTGGGGACATCGCCCGTGGAATCGTCGATGGCTTGCGCATGTTGGCGGACCAGGCGTCGTAGCGAAAACTCGTATGCTGAACGCCGCGCTTTAGGTATACGATGGACTAACACGCTGCGCGTTCGGCGCAGCCAGCATTGTCGGAAGCAGGTGCCTAAAGGCTCGCACGGGCCCTAATTTATGTCAGACGTAGCATCATCGAATACAGGGTCAATTAGGTCGCAATCGAAGATTGTCGTCTCCGAGCCGCACACGATGGTCGCCTTGCTGGGCGCCGCCGACGAGAACCTCCGGTTCATCGAGCGCAGCGTACGCGCCGATGTGCATGTACGGGGCGACACGATCACCCTCACTGGGGCGCCGAAAGACATTGCTGAGGCCGAGCGTCTCCTGGGCGAGTTGATCAGTTTGATCGAGCGCGGCGAGCAGCTGTCGGTCGACGTGATCCGCAGGACTGCGGGGATCCTCGCCAGCAATGACGACGCGAGCCCAGCCCAGATGTTGACGCAGAACATCGTGTCCCGCCGCGGCCGCGCCATCAGGCCCAAGACCGTCGGTCAACAAAAATATGTGGATGCGATCGACTCCCACACGGTCGTGTTCGGGATCGGCCCCGCCGGTACCGGTAAGACATATTTGGCGATGGCCAAGGCCGTCCAGGCTTTGCAAGCCAAGCAGATCAACCGGATCATCCTGACGCGCCCGGCAGTCGAAGCAGGGGAGCGGCTTGGTTATCTTCCCGGAACCCTGTACGAAAAGATTGACCCGTACCTGCGTCCGTTGTACGACGCCCTGCACGACATGTTGGACCCCGATTCCATCCCGCGGCTCATCGACTCGGGCACGATCGAGGTGGCCCCGTTGGCGTACATGCGCGGGCGCACCCTCAACGACGCGTTCATCATCCTGGACGAGGCCCAGAACACGACCGCGGAGCAGATGAAGATGTTCCTGACACGGCTGGGTTTCGGATCGAAAGTCGTGGTGACCGGTGACGTGACTCAAATCGACCTACCTGGCGGCGCTGCCAGCGGGCTGCGCATCGTCAAAGAGATCCTCGACGGCGTCGACGACCTCTATTTTGCGGAACTCGGAAGCGCCGACGTCGTGCGGCACCAGCTTGTCGCCGACATCGTCGACGCCTACGCGAGGTGGGACGCCGGCCAGGCGTCGGAAGCCAGTTCGGATAAACGCAAGTCCGGCCGCCGCCGGTGAGGAGCACGATCAAGCGTGTCAATTGAGGTAGCCAACGAATCCGGTGTGGAAGTCGACACCCAAGCGATCTGCGATGTGGCGCGGCATGCGCTGGATGAGCTTCAGATCAACCCCTTGGCCGACTTGTCGATCCTGGTGGTCGACGTGCCATACATGTCGGAGTTGAACCATCGTTGGATGGATTCGCAGGGGCCGACGGATGTGTTGGCCTTCCCGATGGATGAGCTGTCGGTGGGGCGTGGGCCCGCCAATGACGAGGAACCGGCGGGCGAGGCCCTGCTCGGCGACATCGTGCTGTGCCCGAAAGTGGCGGAGAAGCAGGCGGCTGATGCCGGTCACGACACCCTGGATGAGCTGCGGATGTTGACCGTGCACGGCGTATTGCACATCCTCGGTTATGACCACGCGGAACCCGACGAGGCCAGGGAAATGTTCGGCCTCCAGAAGACATTGCTCGACAGCTGGCAGAAAGAACGGACAACTCAGACGTAATGTCGTCATATACCCTGCTCGGCATCGCCGCCGCCTTGGTGGTGTTGGCCGGGCTAGCAGCAATGACCGACGCGGCACTTTCGCGCGTATCTCCCGCACGTGTGGCTGAGCTCGTGCGGTCACAGACGCGCGGCGCTAAGACGCTCGCAACGATCATCGAGGACCTGCCCCGCTACGTGAACCTGGTGATCCTCCTGCGTCTCGCGTGCGAACTCACCGCCACCACGCTGGTCGCTGTGACGACCTTCGATGCGTGGGGCATGGGCTGGGCGGCTCCGGCGACGACGGCTGCCACCATGACTGTCGTTAGCTTCGTGATCATCGGGGTGGGGCCCCGGACGCTCGGGCGCCAGCATGCCTATCCGGTTGCGTTGGCAGTGGCCGGCACGGTTCGGGGCCTGGGCAGCGCGTTGGGCCCGCTCGCGCGGTTGCTGATCCTGGTCGGTAACGCCGTGACGCCCGGTAAGGGCTTCCGGGAGGGGCCGTTCGCGACGCAGACGGAGCTTCGTGAACTCGTCGATATCGCGGAGCAGCGCGGCGAGGTCGAGCACGGTGAGCGCGAGATGATCTATTCGGTCTTCGCGTTGGGCGACACGATTGCGCGCGAAGTCATGGTGCCACGTACCGAGATGGTCTGGATCGAGCACGACAAGACGACCGCGCAGGCGTTGGCGTTGGCGTTGCGTTCGGGGTTCTCACGCATCCCGGTGATCGGCGAGGATGTCGACGACGTGCAGGGTGTCGTGTATCTCAAGGACCTGGTGCGGTTGTCCAGCGCCGATGAGAACCCGGCGATCAGCGTGGTCATGCGCGACACGACCTTCGTCCCCGAATCGAAGCCGGTCGACGATCTGTTGCGCGAGATGCAAGCCGCTCGGGTCCACATCGGGATCGTCGTCGACGAGTACGGCGGCACAGCCGGCTTGGTGACGATCGAGGACATCCTCGAAGAGATCGTCGGGGAGATCACGGACGAGTACGACATCGAAAAGCCTGTCGTGGAGGATCTTGGAGACGGAAGACTCCGCGTCAGCGCACGAATGTCGATTGAGGACCTCGCGGAGCTGTGCGATGTCGAGATCCCAGACGGAGATGTCGAAACCGTGGCGGGACTATTGGCTCAGGCGCGCGGAAAAGTACCAATACCGGGCGCTCAGGCGCAGGTGCACGGCCTGGAACTGACCGCTGAAGGTATTGCCGGGCGACGTAACCGTATCGATTCGATCGTGGTGCGCATATGCGCACCCGAGGACGAAGAACTCGTGGAAGAGAAGGACGCGTAGTGCAACTCGATGCTGAGGACGACAAGCTGGTCGCGTTGGCGCGTGCCGCCGGCGCACGCGTGGGTTCGCGCGCGGGCGCAGCGGTGCGCGACGGCGATGGACGGTCGTACGCGAGCGCGGCGGTGCAGCTGCCGTCGCTGACGTTGACAGCGCTGCAACTGGCGGTGGCGCAGGCGGTCGCGGCGGGCGCGCAGGTGTTTGAGGCGGCCGTGATTGTCAGTGACGCCGGTGCCGACGACGCAGGGATCGACGCCTTCTCGGACGTGGCGTCGGCAGCGCCCGTATACCTGGTGTCGTCGGACGCCATAACGAGGGTGCGTGGTTAACGTCGAATGGTTTCGGGGGACAATAGCGCCATGACGCAGGATGAGTACCGGGCAGGCTTCGCATGTTTCGTGGGGCGCCCGAACGCGGGTAAGTCGACCTTGACGAACGCGATCGTCGGTTCCAAGGTCGCTATCACTTCGGATCGGCCGCAGACCACGCGGCACGTGGTCCGTGGTGTCGTGCATCGCGAGAACTCGCAGGTCATCCTGGTTGATACTCCTGGCTTTCATAAGCCGAAGACGCTGCTGGGGGAGCGGCTCAACGATCAGGTCCGCCAAATCTGGGGCGACGTCGATGTGGTGGGCATGTGCGTGCCCGCCAACGAGAAGATTGGTCCCGGCGACCGCTTCATCTATAAGCAGATATCGGGCTTGAAGGTCAAGAAGATCGCGATCGTGACGAAGACGGACCTGGTCAGCAAGGCGCGTTTGGCTGAACAGCTCGTCGCCGTCAACGAGATGGGCGACTTCGCCGACATCGTGCCGTGCAGCGGTACCAGCGGGGAACAGCTCGATGTGGTGATCGATGTTTTGTCGAAACACATGCCGGTTTCACCGCAGCTGTACCCGGATGACATGTGGACAGACGAGCCGGAACGCGTCATGATCGCCGAGCTGGTTCGGGAAGCGGCACTCGAAGGGGTCCAGGAGGAACTGCCCCACTCGATCGCGGTCCTCATTGAGGAGATTGAGGACGAAGATACTCCCGATGGGCCGCGTAAGAAGATCTATGCCGAGATCTATGTCGAACGGAGCTCGCAGAAGGCGATCATCATCGGCAAGGGCGGTTCGCGGTTGCGCGTCGTCGGTACGCGCGCGCGTAAAGAGATTGCGAAGCTGATCGGTTCGCGCGTGTACTTGGACCTGCACGTCAGGGTCGCCAAAGATTGGCAGCGTAACCCGAAGCATCTGCAACGTCTCGGCTTCTGAGTGTGGCATGTATTCCAATTGCGACGGACTGTGATCCCTTGTCCGATAAGACGATCGGGCTTCCTGTTTTTACCCGACCCGTACGCCGAAGCGAATCGACGTTGGGGCATGCTTGAGCGGTGACCCGCTTGTCAAATTCTCAAGGCATCGCCACCGCCACCGCGGACCAAGACGAAGAAGTCAGCCTGGAATCCCTGGAATTTCCGTCGCTGGACGAGTTGCGGTTTCAGCCTGGAGCCAAACGAGAGTCCGTACTGGACAGTGTGTTCTACGGTGGCGTCGACGCGGAGGGGCTGTCGAGCGATCAATCCACTCGTGACATACGTCGCGACATTGTAGATATTTCGGTGCGGATTGTGACCGAGGCTTCGCGCAAACACGAATCCGTCCAATCGATACCAGTTTGTTTGCACGCCGACGAAATGCCGGAGCAGGAGACATGGCGGCAGCGTTTCGGACAGCTGTTGGCCGCGGTGAACCCGCTTGCGACAGGTGCGGGCGTCACCGCCGAAGTGGTAATGCAGTGTGCGCTGGCTCCATCCGGCTTCGAGAAACTCATCGCCGCCATGGCCCAGGCGGTGTTCGACGGGCTGACCGCCTCTGGGCAAGAATGCGTCGCTACCGTCAGGAATCACCTAGTCAACGCGGTGGAATACGCGGACCTGGCTTGGTGTGCCGCGCATGGCGAGCTCATGTCCTGCCCTTCGTGGCGCAAACAATGTGAAGAGAAAACCGAGCACATGATTCTGCGGGAATTGCAGCGCCACCGCCATAGCGAGGAGCCCGGCGCGGGTACGCGAATGCTGCACCTCCCGGAGTCGGTTGTCGCAGTGTCGGCTCACCTACTCAACGACGGTAAATGGGCGACGCCTCGGCAGCGTGCAGTCGCCGTGCAGACGCGCCAAACACTGCAGGGATACCTGTAACCGCAAGGGAAGTCAGGCTTGCAACGTCGGGACCTTCCGGGAGTGGACTGTGCGCGTGGGACGTTTGCGCTCGCTCAGGTAACGAAATAGCCGTTCGTACTCCGCAGCGATGCGGTCCGGTTCGTATCGCCGCGCCTTGCGCACGGCGGCACGCGACATCTCCATGCGCCGCGTGTCGTCACACGCAAGCGTCAACAGCGCTTCCGCGAAAGCGTCAGTGTCCTTGACGGGCGTCAAGAAACCGTCGACGCCGTGGCTGACGATCTCCGGGGGCCCATGCTGGCATGCGGTCGATACGACAGGCAGGCCGTAACGCATCGCCTCGACGATGGTCAGACCGAATGATTCGTTGTTGGAGGAGACGGCTGCGATCGAGGCGCGCGCCCAGGCCGCATCCATAGGGGTGAGGTTTCCCATCAAGAACGCCGAGTTTGTGAGCCCGAGCCGCCGGATTTGGGCACCCAGTGCCTCCTCCTCTTCCCCGGTGCCGTAGATCTCCAAGCGCCATGCGGGTTCGTGGCGGTGCAGCGTCGCGAAAGCGTCGATCAGCATTCGGAAGTTCTTCGCCTCGGTGAGACGACCTGCGGCGACGATCGTGCGTTCCTTGCATTCGCGAAGCCCCGGGTGTGGGGCCGGGATCGGGTTGGGAATGAAGTGCACGCGGTGCGCGTAGCGGCCCAGCTTCTGGCGGTAGACGTGTGCGTCCGCCTCCGTGACCGTGACGAGCGCATCGAGCCGCGCCGCCGCCGCCAGTAGTTTGTCCGCCAGCGCGGGTATGTGGTGGTGATGGAACAGATGCTCTTGACCGATCACGATCGCGTCGGCGGGCGCGTATTTTGCGAGGCAGACGTTGAGGCCTGGCGAAGTGGCCAAGATGACGTCGGCGGCGCAGGTGTGGAGGTAGTCGCGCAGGAGCTTATCCGTCAACAGGCTGTACGACGAAGCCCGAAAAGCGTCCCCTTCGGGGTATACAGTGGATCTCGTCGTGCTCATGGTGTGCCAGTGTTCGGACGACATCATCGCCGAATGCTCGGCGCTTTCCAGCAGCCAGACGACATCGATGCGCGGGTCGATGTCAAAGCCCGGGCGCTCGCTTTCGCGAAACATGGCTGCGATCTGAACGGTGTGGCCACGGTCGACGAGTTGGGACGCCATCGTCAGTGTGGCCCGGGTTATGCCGCCGACTTTGTCGACGGAGTGCATGAGAAAAACGATTTTCACGAGGCCTCCTTCGAAAGGATGTGCCCTCCCAGGGCAACGACGCCACAGTCGCCGTCCCTGTCCATGTGATGTCGTGGGGCGGGTGACGCGCCGCTGGAATTTAATCTACGTAGAACCACCGATCGGTGGTGTCGGGAATACGACTTGGACACACGCATAAATGCGCCGCGACCAGCAGTAATCGCCCGAATACGGCACAGTTTCGGCTTCAGTCTTTAGTGGACTTCCCAATGTGGTTTTGGTTCAGCGAGTAATGTGCCATGCTCAAGTCGTGAGGATTTTGATGACCGGCGCCGCAGGCAATATCGGGTCCGCGCTGCGGGAACGCCTTGTGGCGCGTCACCGGCTGAGGCTTTTCGACCAAGCACCGATGAAAGCGGCCGAGCCACGCGAGCCCGTCGAACTCGTGCAGGGGTCGGTAACCAATCTCGATGACATGGTCGAGGCGTGCCGAGGCATCGACGCGGTGGTGCATCTTGCCGGCATCCCGGCCGAGGCCGGTTGGGACTCGATCAAACAAGTCAACATCGACGGCACCCGCACCCTCTTCGAGGCATGTCGACAAACCGGGACACGGCGCGTGGTGTTTGCTTCCAGTAACCACGCCGTCGGATTTCGGACGAGGAAAGAATCCGGTCCCGACGGGCTCAGCGATGACATCGCCGCGGCCCCTGACACCTACTACGGCATGTCCAAAGCCGCAGGGGAACAGCTCGGCGCGCTGTACAGCGCCCGGTTCGGCATGGAAGTGGTGTGCCTGCGCATCGGAAGTTTCGGGCGCGTGCCTACGGGTCTGCGTCAACTTGCGACGTGGCTATCGCACGACGACACGGCCCGGCTCGTCGAAGCCGCGATCAGCAATCCCGTTCGTGGCCTGGTTTACGTGTGGGGCGTGTCCGCGAACACGGCACGCTGGTGGTCTACGTCAGGTGCGCAACGCATTGGCTACGAGCCGCAAGACGACGCACAGCATTGGGCGGCGGAACTCATCGCGCAGCATGGTGAACCGGACGTGACCGACCCGGTGCTGCACTACGTCGGCGGACCGTTCACCCAGGAACCGTTGGGCGGGGAGTAAGCCCGGCCGACCGGTGATGTCGGTCCCCGCGGCACAATGAATATGTGGCCGGGATGCACCGCAAACTGTTTCGAGACGATGTGGTCGTCCTACGGACCCATAAACTCGGCGAAGCCGACCACATCGTCTCCTTGTTGGGACGACGCACGGGTCGTATGCGTGCGGTTGCCAAGGGCGTGCGCAGGACGAGCTCGAAATTCGGCGCCCGTCTGGCGCCGTTCGGTCACGTCGACCTACAGCTGCTCGAGGGGCGTAACTTGCACACGGTGACGCAGGCGGTCGGCATCGAACTGTACGGCCGGGTGCTGATGTCGGACTATCAGCGATACACGGTCGCGTGCGCAATCAGTGAGACCGCGGACAAACTCATCCCTGAAGAGCATGAGCCGTCGCTGGACATCTTCCAGTTGACGCTGGGAGCGTTGCACGCGCTCGCGCGGAAGACGCGACCGGCAACGCTGATCCTCGACGCTTACCTGCTGCGCAGCATGCGCGCGGCGGGGCTGCAGCCGGCTCTCGATTCCTGCGCCAGTTGCGGGAGCCACGGGGACTTTCGCGCGTTCTCGGTTGCCGCGGGCGGTACTGTGTGCCGTACCTGCCGTCCGCCCGGCGCGGCGCACCCCGCCCCGACTGCGCTTACGCTGATGCGCGCGTTGATGACCGGTGACTGGGACACCGCGCTAGGCAGCCCGCAGTCGACCCGTAATGAAACCAGCGGACTCGTATCGGCGCACCTGCAGTGGCATATGGAACGCTCGGTTCGGTCATTGTCATACGTGCAACGCACACCCCGACGTAATGAAATGGAGAAACCTTGAGCCGTTACCGCCCCCCGACACCGCATCCCAGCGGCGTACGTCCCCCCGCGATTCCGCAGAATCTGATACCCGAGCATGTCGCCCTGGTCATGGACGGTAACGGGCGGTGGGCCAAGCAGCGGGGATTGCCGCGAACGAAGGGCCACGAGGCGGGCGAGTCCTCGTTGTTCGACGTCATCGAAGGCGCCATCGAAATGGGTATTAAGACGGTGTCTGCGTACGCTTTCTCGACCGAGAACTGGCGGCGGTCGCCCGAGGAAGTCCGGTGGCTCATGAACTTCAACCGTGACGTGATTCATCGCCGCCGTGACGAGCTCAACGCGATGGGGGTACGGATTCGTTGGGCCGGGCGTAGGCCCAAGCTGTGGCGAAGCGTGATCAAAGAACTCGAAGTCGCTGAGCAGATGTCCAAGGGCAATGACCTGATCACGTTGCAGTTTTGCGTCAATTATGGCGGTCGCGCTGAGATCGCCGACGCAGCGGCGGCGCTCGCCAAGGACGCAGCCGCGGGCAAAATCAACCCCGACCGGGTCAGCGAGAAGACTTTCGCGAAATATTTGTACAACCCGGGCCTGCCGGACGTCGACCTGTTCCTGCGTTGTTCGGGCGAACAACGCACCTCGAATTTTTTGGCCTGGCAGGCGACGTACGCGGAAATGGTCTTCCTGGACGTCCTTTGGCCGGATTTCGACAGGCGCCATCTGTGGCATGCGTGCGAGCTCTACGCCTCACGTGATCGGCGCTACGGCGGTGCTGTGCCGAACCCGGTGCCTGCGGCATCGTCCGACCCGCACGGACTCCGCTAGAACAGGCCCCGGTAGACCCCCAGCTGCATTGAGACGGTGAGTGTCGCTGCGCACGCGATGCCGACTGCGGCCATCAAGCACCAGTCGGCATTGCGTAGATGTTGGGGTCGCGCGATCGTGCGGGGCTTGCCGGAATCGAAGCCACGGGAATCCATTGCCGTGGCTAGCCGCGTGCCGCGCCGGATTGCTCCGACGAGCAGCGCGAAAATGATCGAGCCGAGCAGTTTGATGTGCAGCAGGGGGTTCACTCCGGCGTCGATGCCGCGCGCGCGGCGCGCCATCGTTATCAGGTGCCACTCGTGCGACAGCAGCGGCAGCAGCCGTAGCGCGGCCAACGAACCAATAGCGAAGCGGGCAGGCACGCGCCACTGCTGAATGAGCGAGTCCGCCAATTCGGTCGGGTCGGTGGTCGCAAACGTCAACACGGCGCAGGATGCGATGGCCAGGACGCGAAGCCCCAGGGCAACACCCGTTTCGATACTGGAAGTCGTGACCACGATCGGCCCGGCTTCGAACACCACAGTTCCGAGCTTCTCCGCGGCGAAGACGGCGGCGACGACTACCACAGTCGCCGCCGCGGGCACCATAAGTCGCATTCGGTAGGCGAAACCGCGGACGGTGACGCCGCTGAACGGCATCGCTAGGAGGACAATCGCGAGGATCAGGCTCGGCGTGAACCAGTCAGTGGCCATCAGGATCGTGATGGATGCCAGGGCGTTGCAGATGAGCTTCGCGACGGGGTTGCGTCGCGCGATGAATGTGTGGTCAGCAGCCAGCGGCGTCATGCTCAGCACAGTTCACCCCCTGACAGCCTGACTGTGCGATCGGAGACGGCCTCGATGAAGTCTTCGTCGTGGGTGGCGGCGACGACGGCGAGCCCATCATCCCTGAGGTCGGCGATGAGCTGGACCAGTTCCAACCAGGTGCGCCTGTCTTGGCCAAACGTGGGCTCGTCGAGAATGACGATGTCGGGGGAGTGGGCCAGCACCGTGGCGACTGAAAGGCGGCGGGCTTCACCGCCGGACAGAGTGAATGGGTTCGCTTCGGCCAGGTGCTGCAGACGCAAGCGTTCCAGCAGCTCATCGGCGCGTTGGGGACTGACGGGTGCCGCGCGTATGCCGCGGTGACGCAGTTCCTCTTTGACCGTTGCAGTCACGAACTGTTGCTCCGGGTTTTGGAATACCGAACCGACGGTTTCCGACAGTGGCCCGGCACGCCACCGGTGCAGTGGTTTACCCCGGGGATGCGCCAGGTCGCCGCGCGCGTAGACGCCTCCAGCCTTGGGCGCGGTCAGCCCGCCGAGGAGCCGGGCCAGGGTACTTTTTCCGGACCCGTTGACGCCGACCAAGGCGGTCAGCTGCGAGGCGTTGATGTCGAGACTGACATCGTTGAGAGCGTTCTCGTCTGCTCCGGTATATCGCTGGTCGACATGGTGTGCGCTGAGCACGGTCGTGCCGGTACCGCGGCTGCGGCGAACGGGGGCGGCCAGGGCGTCCGGCGTCCACACGCCGTTTCGCGCCAGTTGTTCGCCGTGGTCAGCGAACACGGTTCGCACGGGGCCGTCCGCCAGCATGGTGCCGTCCGGATTCAATGCGATGACGCGGTCGACTAGCGGGAGCATTTTGGAAATGCGGTGCTCCACTAGGACCATTGTGGTGTCTGTGCCGCCGAGCGCCGCACCGAGCGCGTCGGCGATGGCGTCGGCTTGCGCGGGATCGAGATTGGCTGTGGGCTCGTCGAGTAGGAGGAGTGACGGATCGTAAGCGAGTGCGCCCGCCAGTACCAGACGTTGCTGTTCGCCTCCTGACAAGGCGTGTACGAAGCGGTCATGCTCGTATCCGAAGTTGACCATGGATAGTGCTTTATCCACTCGCGGCCAAATCTCCTGGTACGGCACGCCACGGTTTTCGAGCCCGAATGCGACGTCGTCGCCGGCGCGAGCCATGACCAGCTGCGACTGTGGGTCCTGGAAGCAGATCCCAACTCGGTCCCTGCTTTGTGCCGCCTCATGCCCGTCGATGAGCACGGTGCCTGTCTGTTCACCGAGGTCTTGGTCGAGGAGGCCGGCCATGGCCGACAGCAGCGTGCTCTTGCCAGAGCCGGAGGCCCCCAGCAGCAGTACCCGTTCGCCGCGTTCGATGCGTAGATCGACACCGGAAACGGTCGGAGCCTGCCGACCTGAGGGCCTCCAACCAAAGTCGCGAAGTTCGACTGTGGACATCAATCGCCCTATACGCGGGAGCGTTCGCGGCCCGCGGGGAAGCGGTCGAGCACGCCGGTTTTAGCCAGGGCTCTGGTCAGATAGGTCGACCCGATTCCGGCTATCAGCAGGCTGCTGAAAACTCCGATGAGTACATAAGGCAGCTGGAAGCTGAGAAAGTCGAGCGTCGGGTAGTAGACCGCGGCGTCCCAGACTGTGGCCACGAGGCCGGAGGTCGCTCCCGCGATCATTGCGATCGTGGGGCCGAAATGTCTGTAGCGACTGGCGAAGAAAGGCAGTTCGCCGCCGACTCCTTGCGCCAACCCCTGCCAGATCGTCGCGATTCCCCAGTAGGCACCCATGAGTGCCGACACGGTGGCGGCTAGGCCTTCGGTAAATATCGCGGCCCCCGGCTTGCGGAGAATGAGCGGCGCAATCACCGCAGGCATCATCCACATGCCATAGACCACCGCCTTGAGCGGCGGATAGAAAGCGAGGAACGCCTCGGCGCCGTTCCACACGATGTAGTCCCAGAACCAAAATATGACGCCGAATGCGACGGCGAGGACCGCGGCTATCACGATGTCGACCGTGCGCCAGCGGCGCGCGCTTGTGTTCATTATTTCTCCAGTCTGTGCGTGGCATAGACAGGAGGGATGAGAGGCTTCGACTCCCTCCGCCGGTGTTATCCGGTTCAGGTTCGAGGGTCTGCGGTTTAGTCCGCACTCTCAGCCCAGCTGGGCTCCCCTGTCGGTTTCGCCGACCATAGCACTGGTATTTGGGTGGTGGCAGTGGCGTGCGGATTCATGCGTTGTTGACAATGATTATCAATTGCGCGCACTCTTGTTGCTATGAGAGTTTCCCCAATCCGCCTTTCGGCAGCAGGCGTCGCTGCGGTGCTGGCGACGGCATCCCTGTCCGGATGCGTCACCAACGCCGCGGACGACGCCGACGTGTCCGGAATCGCGGCCTTTTACCCCCTGGAATATGTTCTGCACGAGGTCGGCGGCGAGCACGTCGACATCACCAATCTCACGGCCAGCGGTGCCGAACCTCACGACCTCGAGTTGTCTCCCCGGCAGATGGCCGACATCTCTCACAGTGATCTCGTGGTCTACCTCGGAGGTTTCCAACCCGCGGTGGACCAGGCGATCGAACAGCAGGCGGCGGATAAATCCGTCGATGTGGCGTCGATAGTGCACGGCGGGCACGACGACGAGCACGAGCATGATCATGGTGAAGAGGGCCACGATCATGACCACGGCGAAGACGGTCACGACCACGATCATGACCATGACCACGGCGAAGACAGTCACGACCATGGTGACCACGACCACGGCGAGGACAGTCACGATCATGGTGACCACAGTCACGATGGCGAGAACGACCCGCATGTATGGCTCGACCCGACAAAAATGGTGACGATCACCGAAGCCGTGTCACAGGCCCTCGTCGAGACCGACCCGCAGCACGCTGAGGATTACAAGGCGAACGCCGAGTCTTTGGAGGCCGGGCTGACCGAACTCGACGAGAAGTTCCAGTTCGGATTGGCCGAATGCAAGCACAGTCACATCGTGACCCCGCATGCCGCGTTCACGCACCTTGTGGACCGGTATGGCCTGGAACAGGAGTCGGTGACCGGCATCAATCCCCACGCCGAAGCCAGTCCGGGTGCGATCGCCAACGTCGTCGAATACGTCAAGGACAACAACGTGGAGACAATTTTTTACGGCCCCCTGGTCGACCCCGCCATGGCCGAAACCGTAGCGAGTGAGACCGATGCCGACACTGCGATCCTCGACCCGGTCGAGTCCGTGGACGCAAGCTCCGGAAAGGACTATATGTCCATCATGGAGTCAAATCTGACGACCCTTCGAAAGGCACTCGAATGTCAAGCTTGATAGTGGAACTAGAGGGGATATGTGCCGGCTATGAAGGGCGCGACATCCTCCACGACCTGGATTTCCAGGTTGAGCACGGCGCTGCCGTGGCCCTGCTGGGTGCTAACGGCTCGGGCAAATCGACCCTCGTGCGTACGGTCCTGGGGCTGGTCCCGGCCTCGGAGGGGACCCGCAAGCTCTTCGACGTGCCGGTGCACAAGTTCCGGCGGTGGGAACGCGTCGGTTATGTGCCCCAGCGGTTGGGTGCTGGCGGGGGCGTGCCGGCGACGGTGGCGGAAGTCGTGGCCGCCGGTCGACTCTCGCGCCGGCGTCTGTTGTGGCCTTCCACAGCCGCAGACCGCAGAATAGTCACAGAATCCTTGGACCGGGTCGGCCTGGCTGATCACAAGGCCAAGGCGGTGTCGCAATTGTCCGGTGGTCAGCAGCAGCGTGTCCTGATCGCTCGCGCGCTGGCGGCGCAGCCCGACCTGTTGATCATGGATGAACCGGTTGCCGGGGTCGACGCACAGAACCAGGAAGTGTTCACCCAGGTTCTGACTGACCATCTTCAGCAGGGCGGGACTTTCATCCTGGTGGCCCACGAGCTCGGTCCTGTCGAACCCCTCATCACACGCGCGGTCGTGCTGTCGCAAGGGGCGATCGTGCACGACGGCGCCGTCCCCCCATTGAGTGATGCAGCAGGCCATCACGTTCATGCCCACGACGATCTAGAGCTTTGGAGCCGGTGATGATCGGCATTTTTACCTACGATTTCATGATTCGCGCCTTGGCTGGGGCGCTGATAATCGGCCTATGCGCGCCATCGGTTGGCGTGTTCCTGGTGCAAAAACGCCTCGCTCTCATCGGTGATGGTCTGGGCCACGTCGCGCTGACCGGTGTGGCCCTGGGATTCCTCACCAACCTCTCGCCACTATGGACCACGATTGTCGTGACCGCGCTTGGCGCCGTCGCGGTGGAATTCATACGCAGCAAAGGAAAAGCCAGCGGTGACGTGGCCCTGGCATTGCTGTTCTACGGCGGTATCGCCGGAGGTGTTTTCATCACCGCCATGGTGTCGTCGAAGACGACCGCGAGCTTGAACCAGTTCCTTTTCGGTTCGCTGATGACGACATCCGGAAGCGACCTGGTGGTCATCGGTGTCTTGGGTGGGGCGGTCACGCTGCTCATGCTGGCGCTATCTCCGTGGCTGGCGGCCGTGTGTCACGACGAGGAACATGCACGCGTGTCGGGACTGCCCGTGCAAGTGTTGAACCTGTTGTTGGCCATCACGGCCGCACTCACCGTTTCGGTGGCGATGCGCGCGGTCGGCCTGCTCCTGGTCAGCGCGCTGCTGGTCGTACCGGTGGTCACTGCGCAACAGTTCACGCGTGGCTTCGCTGCCACGATGTATGCAGCCATGGCGCTCGGGCTCGCCACAGCGGCGGGCGGTTTCACGACTGCGGGGCTGCTGGACGTCCCGCCGGGAGCGGCTATCGTCTTGCTGGCGGTCGGTCTGTTTGTGGTCATCGCGATCGCGCGTCCTGTCGTACGGGCGTTGCGCCCCAAGCATCCTGGCGACGTGTCAGTCAAACAGCCGGAGCCCGTGGAAGCGGAGGTTGCCTGAAGCTTCTACCAATTGACGGTATGCAGTGCTCACGGCGCGAACCGAGCTGCGTAGCGTAGTCAGCACGAAGCACAGGAAGGCGAAATGCGTCGATGACGGAGTTTCAGGCGGCAGGGGATTTGCTACGCGCATTGGCGGCCCCCATCCGGATCGCGATCGTGACGCAGCTAGCAGATGGTCCGCGCTGCGTTCATGAGATCGTGGATAACCTGGACCTCCCACAGCCGTTGGTTTCGCAGCATCTTCGCGTCCTACGCGCCGCAGGGGTGGTCCTTGGCGAGCGACGTGGTCGGGAAATCGCCTACGTGTTGACCGACGAGCACATTGCTCACATCGTGGCCGATGCGATCAAGCATGCAGGAGAGGTGCACAAGTGACGGATTCACGGACCATGGCCCGCAGCACACGGCAGCGTACTGCCGTGATGGATCTGCTGGAGCAAGTGGACGAGTTTCGCAGCGCGCAGGAGTTGCACATGATGCTGCGGGAGCAAGGCACCAAGGTGGGCCTGACGACCGTTTATCGGACCCTGCAGGCGCTCGCCGACTCCGAAAGCATCGACGTCATGCAGATGCCGTCGGGTGAGTACCTGTACCGCCGCTGCTCGACGGGGCACCATCACCACCTGGTATGCCGGGATTGCGGCCGCACGGTCGAGGTGGCCGGCATGGCGGTGGAACGCTGGGCAGAAACGATCGCGGCCGAATACGACTTCAGCGATGTGGCGCACACCGTGGAAATCTTCGGTCGTTGCCCGGATTGCAGTGCAGCGAGTTAACGCCGTCACAGAAAGAACTTGATGACGCCCAGAACACCGAGGGCGATGGGGATGGCCATCCGCGCTATGCGCATCGATGCGGGCAGCTTCCTCGCCCACGTGGCGTAAACGAAGAGCCCCGCTACCGCGGCCAGAACCAAGGTGAGCACCCCGCCCGCAGTTCCGGGCGTCATCAAGATTGCGAGCGTGATGATCAGTACCGACAGGAACACCGCGACCTTCGGCAGCCGTTCCAGCCACGAAAGCAGGCGTATCGACACCTCCGACTGCCTCGATGCCGAGTCGGCACGTGTCCGGCGGGGTGTATCGGCGCTGCCGTTCGTGGTCACGGTAGGGCTACTTTCGCTGTGTGGGATGGCTATTGAGATGTAGCTTGTGATGTTCCGGTAGCGTCATCATATGTTCTACATCGGCGGAGTTGCCATATGCTGGTCGTGAATCGATTCGAGGTTACCGATGGGGCCGAAGCGCAGTTCGACGAGGACGCGCGGCAGGCGTTGACCGCCCTTTCCCGTTGCCGTGGGTTCCTCCGTGGACGTTGCGGTGCCAGTGTTGACCAACCCGAGCAGCGCGTGCTCGTCACCGAATGGGAGACCGTCGGTGCATACCGGCGGGCGCTGTCCGCGTTCGACGTGAAAATGTACGCGACACCGCTGTTGGCGCGGGCTATCCCGGAAACATCGGCCTTCGAAGTGACACTGTCGGCCGAGGGAGAAGACATTGCCGAGTACTCGCGCGATCGCGCCGACGGGCACGGCCTGCGCGAACGAGAATCAGCGGTAAACGACCCCGAACGATCCTGACGCCATGACCACACCTCCCATGCCGCCGTCCGGCCCTCCGCCGCCGATGCAGGCGCCCCCTCCACCTCCACAGCCGCAGGAACCCATGCCGCCTCGCGGCCCCGGAGTCGTGGTGCCGTTTGCGGTGCCGCCCCGTGACACCGATAAGACGCGCACGATTGTCGCGATCATCGTCTCGGTGGTCGTGGCAGTTCTGTTGTGCGGCGGAGTAGCGGTCGGTTTCGGGGGAGTACTGGTCTGGTACAACAACTCGCTGACCGACGAAACGGTCAACACCGCCTCCGAATTCATGGACGACATTGTGGCCGATGAATACCCGAGCGCCTATGGGCAGGTGTGTGAGGCGACGCGAAAGAACGTGTCGGAGTCCGAATTTACCTCCGAATGGGAGCAGATCGACGTCACCGACTATCGGCTGGAGCCCGTCACGCCCAGCGATGACGGGACCCTCCTCGTGCCCGTGGAAGCGCGTACTGGCAACGGCTCACAATCGTTCGATCTGGTCGTGACGATGAACCCCGAGACCATGGGTGTAGAGGTCTGCGGCTGGTAATCCGGATGCACGACGCTTTGCTAACACAGTAGGCTTGCGGTCGGTCATAACCTTGCCCCAAGCTGGGGCGTTAGGCCGAATATGCCGGGCAGGACCCAGCGCAGACCATTACCGACCGCCAGCCGGATGGAAGATTCACTGTGCCTATCGACAGCATCGACTCACTCGTCAGTCTCTGTAAACGCCGTGGTTTCGTGTTTCCGTCAAGCGAGATCTACGGGGGCAGCCGTTCGGCATGGGACTACGGGCCGCTAGGCGTGGAGCTGAAGGAGAACATCCGCCGTGAATGGTGGAAGACGATGGTGCAGCAGCGTGACGACGTTGTCGGTCTCGATTCGGCAGTCGTCTTGGCGCGCCAAGTCTGGGAGGCGAGCGGTCACGTCAAGGAGTTCACGGATCCGTTGACGGAATGCCAGTCTTGCCACAAGCGGTTCCGTGCCGACCATTTGGTGGAGGCGTACGAGGCAAAGCACGGCAGCGAGCCTGACGACGGGCTGAAGACGCTGGTGTGCCCCAATTGCGGCACTCGCGGTTCGCTTGACGAACCGCGGATGTTCAACGGGCTTATGAAGACCTATCTGGGTGCCGTCGATAACGAAGAGAACGAGCATTTTCTGCGTCCCGAAACGGCGCAAGGCATATTCACCAATTTCGCCAACGTGATGACGGCTGCGCGCAAGAAGCCGCCGTTCGGTATCGCGCAGACCGGTAAGTCGTTCCGCAACGAGATCACGCCCGGCAACTTCATCTTCCGCACGCGCGAGTTCGAACAGATGGAAATGGAGTTCTTTGTCGCTCCCGGTACCGATGAGGAATGGCACGAATACTGGCTCGAGCAGCGCTGGAACTGGTACATCGATTTGGGGCTGGCGAAGGAGAACCTGCGCCGATATGAGCACCCGAAGGACAAGCTTTCGCACTACTCTAAGCGGACTGTCGACATTGAATACCGGTTCGGTTTCGGCGCGAAGGAATTCGATGAGTTGGAGGGTGTCGCCAACCGTACCGACTACGACCTTTCGGTGCACGGCGAGGCATCAGGCGCGGACCTGACCTATTTCGACCAGGTGAAGGGCGAACGCTGGACTCCATACGTCATCGAGCCGGCCGCCGGGTTGACCCGTTCGGTTCTGGCGTTTTTGATTGAGGCGTATGACGTCGATGAGGCGCCAAACACCAAGGGGGGCGTGGATAAGCGCACGGTGATGCGTTTCGATCCGCGTCTGGCGCCTGTGAAGGCGGCGGTCCTACCGCTGTCGCGTAATGAGCGGCTTTCGCCGATGGCGCGGGAGCTGGCGCGAGACCTACGGCACCGCTGGCCGGTCGACTTCGATGACGCCGGTGCGATCGGTCGTCGGTACCGCCGGGCGGATGAGATCGGCACGCCGTTTTGCGTGACCGTGGACTTCGACACGCTGGACGATAACGCGGTGACGATTCGCGATCGCGACACGATGAAGCAGGAACGAGTCGCGCTTTCGCAGGTCGAGCACTACCTTTTCGAGCGCCTTCCCGGGTGTTGAGGTCGGCAGCGACGCGAAGGGCTTCAGGCTATGCCTGAAGCCCGATTTCATGGTCTAGTCGTGCAGTTGGACTTCGATTACCGGCGCGACCCACGCAGCCAGTCGTGCGGGGACGCAATCGATGCGGGTTGCGGTATAGCGGTGCGCGCTTTCGGTAGCCCACAACGTTGCGGGGCTTTTCGGCACGGCCAAGTCCGTGCCGATGTCCTTGTGCGCTCGACCGTGGGAACGGTTGAGGAATGCTGCTTCTGTTTCGGCATGCTCCTGGGTGCTCAGTACCGGCGGGTGGATCACGGAACGCCGTGACGGTGTCATGTCGAACAACTCCTTCCGTAGTCACCAACGCGTGACCTCTGGGAATAGTTGCAGAACTGTGCGTAGGGTCATTATTTATTCGCATATTGTGCGTGAATCCGTCGTGCAGGTGTCGCGTGCCACGCCGACGCGGCTAGATCTGGAGCAAAATAGACAAAAGCGCTGCGTCAGCCGCCGGAGCCTTCGACATCGGCCGCATGCGGGACGGTGTCGTCATCCGGGTTGTCGAGCCAACCGTGAGGCAGTGTCACCTTTCCCGGCGAATTGGTGCGCCCCCTGGACTGCCCGAGAATGTGGGCCGGGAATTCGACGTCGGAATCCAACTGCCCCAGCAGGTCGTCGAGTTGAGTCAGGGACGACGCCATCGCCAACTGGCGCCGCAAGTCGCCCCCGACGGGGAACCCCTTGAGGTACCAGCTCACGTGCTTGCGAAAGTCGGTGACACCGTGTTCCTCGGCGGTGACCTTGCGGCGTTTCTCTGCCCGGAATGCCGGGTCGTCGCGCAGCGACGCCTCGGCGTACCAATCGACGAGAAGTTGCGCGTGCCGCCGCATCGTCGCCACTACTTCATCCAGCCGCGGCAGTACCGGTTCGTAATGTGTTTCGCCCCGTGCGCGGGCGCGAAAAGCCGCGCCGAGGTCCGCGAACAGCCAGGGACGGCCCAGGCAGCCACGGCCGACGACCACACCGTCGCAACCGGTGTGCTCCACCATCCGCAGCGCGTCGGCTCCTTCCCATATATCGCCGTTGCCCAGTACCGGGACGGTAACGGCCTGCTTCAACGCCGCGATCGCGTCCCAGTCGGCGCTACCGGAATAACGTTCGGCGGCGGTACGGGCGTGCAGAGCGACCCAACTGGCGCCGGAGTCCTCCGCGATCCTCGCCGCATCGATATAGGTGAGGTGGTCATCATCGATGCCTTTGCGCATCTTGACTGTCACGGGAATGCCCGCCGGGGCTGCCGCCTCCACAGCTGCGGACACGATTTGGCCGAAGAGTTTGCGCTTCCACGGTAGGGCGGCACCCCCGCCTTTGCGGGTGACTCGAGGAACGGGGCACCCGAAGTTCATGTCGATGTGGTCGGCGAGGTTCGTCTCGACGATCATCTCGCACGCTTTCCGTACGGTCACCGGGTCGACGCCGTATAGCTGCAGGCTGCGCGGGTATTCGTCGCTGTCGAACGCCGCCAAGCGCATCGTCTTGGGGTTGCGCTCAATGAGCGGCCGCGTCATGACCATTTCGCAGGTGAAGATGCCGGAACTGGTCGACGGTTGCGCAGCGTGCTCAGGTGGGGCGAGCTGTTCGCGGCACAGTTGTCGAAACGCCCGGTTGGTAATTCCCGCCATCGGCGCCAACACGACCGGTGGGTCGACGGTGGTTTGGCCCAGGGGCAGTGTTGTGGTCACCCTGTGAGGATGTCACAGGTCTTAGCGCGCCCAACGGCTGACCGGTTTACCTGTGAGGTCGTCGCCGGATGCCTTTTTAAGATCGATTATCGATCGCAATTTTCCGCTTCACCGGTGAGACGATCTGGACTTTTATCAGAATTATGGATGCCGATCCTTTCGATTGTGTTGCGATTATGGATACTGCCGACACTATGTGTTCACGAATTCATCTGCGAATTGAGGGCAAGAAATGAATGAATCGGGAGCACTTAGTCGCCGCGCGATCTTGGGCGGCGCCACCGGTGTGGTGGCTGCCGGACTAATCGGTATCGAATCCGCTGTGGCTCAAGAGATCGAGCTGGAAGAGATCGATATCGACGCCAGGACGATCATCACGCGAAAACAATGGGGCGCGAAAAAGCCGAAGCAACCCATTGACCTTATTAACCGTAAACCGGACAAAATAATTGTCCATCACACCGTGTTCTCGACGAAAGACTTCTCGCGAAAGCGCGCATTGGCCCACTCGCGACAAGTGCAAAATAGCCATTTCGGGCGAGACTTCCGGGATGTCGGCTATAACTTCATCATCAGTCGGGGCGGATACATCACCGTCGGGCGACACCGCAGCCTCGAGATGCTGCGTGGCGGAAAGAAGGTGGTGGAGGCCGGGCACACCGTGGGGCAAAACGACAACATCGGCATTGCCCTGGAAGGCAACCTCGACAACGGCAAGGTGCGCGACGCGCAATGGAATGCGCTCGTGTGGCTGTGCGCTCGCACCTTCAAGGCCTACGACATTCCGGTGAGGATTAAGGGGCACCGCGACTTCAGCGCGACGGCGTGTCCGGGAAACCACATGTACAAGCGGATGAAACCGCTGCGCAAAGCCGTACGTAACCGCGTATAACGCTCCTTCCCGGCGCCGGGCCACGCGTGCGGGACCCGGCGCCGTTCTCCCATACCGCATCTCGGTGGATGAAAAGGGTGTGACACGCGTTTTGCCGCGTTCCCGGCACGAAAATCCAGCCACGATGGTTGGCTGGATTCCGCAACGGAAGTACTGGTCGCGTTGCATCCGCGAACCCGAACTCGAGGTGAACGTCGCATGGAACTTGATAAGGACACCATCAACCGGCTCGCACGCATGTCGGACCCATTGGGCGTGATATCCGTGTATGTCGACGCGGACCGGGAAGAATCCACCGACCCCAACGCCTGGCGACTGCGGTTGCGGCACCAGCTCGACAAGCTCCAGGAACATTTCGGCGGCGAAGCCAGCCGGGAAGCGCAGATGGCACTCGATCGCAGACTGAACGAACTCGAACCGGAACTGCGGTGGCTCCAAGACCCCTCGACGCACGGTATCGGCCGCGTCCTCTTCGCCCCGTTGCAAACGGATGAGGTCTACACGATTTCGATGCAGGTCAAGGTCAAGGATCTCGCGCTGTGTGAATCGACGCCGTACATTCGCCCGCTGCTGTCCGTGTGGGAGAAGGGTTCACCCACCGGAATCATCGCGGTCAGCGCCGGAGGTGTCCGGTTCGTCGACTATCGGTTCGGCATGGCGAAGGACCTGGCGACCTGGGAGTTTCACAAACCAACTCAAGACTGGCACGAGAAGAAGGGGCCGTCGCCCAGCAGCCCCGCCGAACCCCGTCAGGGGGTAGCGCATAGGGATCGCTTCGACGCCAAATACGCCGAACATGTCCTGCATTTCCTTCATACACGGCACCAGCTGATCGACGATTACGTCCGCAAGAACAAGTGGGAATACCTCCTGGTGACAGGTGAGTCGCCTCTTGTGGACGCAATCCTGTCGCGCTATGACGTCCCGCCCGGGCTCACGGTCGGCCGATCGTCTCAGGGTGTATGGGAGATGCCGGCGGCGGCGCTGGTCGACGCGGTCGCTCCCGACCTCGAGGCGGCGCGCGCCGAAACCCGTCGCAAATATGTGCGGGAGGTGCTTGACCGAAAGGACGTCGTTTTCGGCCTCGACCAGACCCTCACCGCGATCCAGCAGGGGCAGGTCGGTGTGCTGTTGATCAATGAGGCGCGCGAATGGTCCGGTAGCCGCAGCAACGACGGCGTTTACGTGTCGGAAGGCGTGGTCCCTCCCGGCGCGGACGACAAAGACCTCCAGCCGGAAGAGCGCATGGGCGAGCGTTTGGTCGAACTGGCGATGCGAAACGACACCGAAGTCGTCGTCTTGGATCCGCAGCTTGCCGACGAGCTCGGTGTGCAGGCACGTGGCCTGGCCGGGCTGTTGCGTTGGTAAGGCGTCAGCCGTTGCAGGGGTCCGTCCCGCCGGAGCCGGGGCGGACGATGCCGCGCTCGTCGAGAATGTCCTCCAAAAGCTGGGGTCGGCTAGGCATGAGTCCGTCGGCGCAGCTGTCGATGACTTCGTTGTAGGTCGCGCTGTCATCCGGTGCGGTGCCCGAGAACCAGAAATGGACGGCGTAACCGTCGTTGTGCGCTCGTTCCACGAAGTCGCGGGTTGCCAACGGCATCGTGCCGTACAGGGTGACGGGGACCTGCAATGCCACCGTGCCATCGATCGGTTTTATTCCGGTGAGCACGTAGGCTGCCAGGCCGCCCATGCCCGGTGCTAGACCGATCTGGGGCGCCAACTCGTGGAACGTAGAGATAGCGGAATCCTTGAACGACGTCACGATGAGGTCGGTACGCCCCGACGCGTTGACGACATCGGCCAGCAAACGCGCGTTGTGCGTGAACGAGTCGCCGTCGAAGAATCCGGATCCCTTGATCTCAATGTTGATCGGGGTGTCGGGAAATTCGGCGAGGACTTGCTCCAGGGTCGGCACGCCGAAATCGTCCGCTGCGTACCCCTCGGGAGGCGCGGTGTCTCCGGTGCGGACGCCCCGCAACGGGTATGAATCTTCGGGCAGCCCCGGTTCGGTGCCGACGTCGGGCACGAAGTTATACGCCGCATCCAGCTGCGTGACTTCCGCCGTGGTCAGACTCGTGATGTCGCCGGTGCCGTTGGTCGCGTCGTCGACTTCGTCATCGTGGAACACGACGAGGTCGTCGTCCGCGGTCGATTGGACGTCGAGCTCGATCATGTCGGAGCCAAGCCCGACTGCGCGCTTGAAGGCGTAGAGGCTGTTGGCAGGGGCTTCCGACTCTCCTCCAGAGTGCGCCATGTTCATGACTCGCTGGTTCAGCCACGGATTTTCGGATTCGGCGGCCGGGGTGTAGGTGGCGTGATCGTGCGGTGACGCGTAGGCGGGGCCTGCCGTCGGGATCACGATCATGGCGGCACTGGCGGCGATGAGAAGGGAGCGACGGATCATGGGGCAATTCCTTCGATGTGCGGGGCGAGCACGATGACTTCACGGGACGTCAAGTACCGATATTAATCGAGATGGATGTATACACAAGTCTCTGCTGCGAACGTAAACCGACTCCCACAAACTGCATGCGGCAGCTTCCATGGATTACCCGCCGCATACAGGCCGCTGGCCGTGGTGAGACGCTTCGATTTCGTCCATGGCTGCGGCAACGGCCGCGTTCAGTCGCTCAGCGGATTCTGGTTCTGTGGATAGCACGCGCACCGTTTCGCGGCATGGTGCCCCAGAGCGGCTGTTGCTACCCCGGGGGCCAAGCTTCATTGCGGGTGCGTACGAATCGGACCTAAGGTGTCACACTCACGATCCGGACGTCTGGTTGCTATGGTCCTTTCTCGAATGCGTTTGCTCCATTGAGGGCCTGAGTCGCAGCGCGACATACACCAACGCGACCAAGACCGGTACTTCGATCAAGGGTCCGACGACCCCCGCGAGTGCTTGCCCGGATGTGGCGCCGAATGTGCCGATAGCAACCGCGATAGCCAGTTCGAAGTTGTTTCCGGCGGCGGTGAACGCCAGCGTGGTGGTCTTCGGGTAACCGAGGCGAAGGACGCTGCCGACCATCCACGAGAAGGCGAACATCCCGAAGAAGTAACCGAGTAGCGGAAGTGCCACACGGGCGACATCGAGCGGTGCGCTGGTGATCGCGTTGCCTTGCAACGCAAACAACATCACGATCGTGAACAACAGTCCGTAGAGTGCGACCGGTCCAATCTTGGGTAGGAAGCGGTCCTCGTACCACTGTCGGCCACGGCTACGTTCCATTGTGAAACGGGTGAGAAACCCGGCGAGTAGTGGGACACCGAGAAACACCACAACGCTGAGCGCGATAGCGGCGACGGAGAATTCGGCACTCGTAGTCGCCAGCCCGAGCCACGCGGGGAGCGTCTGGAGATAGAACCATCCGAGCGCCGCGAAAGCGAGCACCTGGAAGATCGAGTTGATAGCCACGAGGACGGCCGCGGCTTCCCGGTCACCGCACGCGAGGTCGTTCCAGACGAACACCATTGCTATGCATCGGGCCAGTCCGACGATGATCAAACCAGTGCGGTATTCGGGAAGGTCCGGGAGCATCAGCCAGGCCAAGGTGAACATGAATGCGGGCCCGATGACCCAATTCAACGCCAAGGATGACAGCAGGAGGCGGCGGTCGCTAGTCACGCGACCTGTTTCGCTGTAGCGAACCTTGGCCAGTACGGGATACATCATGAGCAGTAGCCCGACCGCGATCGGAAGACTCACACCAGCGATCTCAATTGAGCTCAAAGCGGTATCGAGTCCGGGAATGAACGCGCCGAGTCCCAGGCCCGCGAACATGGCGAGCAGGATCCACAAGGGTAGAAGTCGATCGAGGGCCGACATTTGCGTCATGACCTGAGACTCTGATGACCGCGCTGAGGTGCGTGATGGAGCCGTCATGATGTCGTTGGCGCGCAGCAAGCACTGTTGTTAGCTGTGTCTGCTGTCGGTGTTGGAACCGCGGCTTCATCGGAGCCAATTGCCGAACCGCCGAGGGAATCGGAGTCGGCTTTGACGACGTACACCTCCCATGGTTCAGCGCCGGGGCCGTGCACCCATACCTTGTCTTGCACCGCGTAGCAGCATTCTGTGTCGGTCTCATCGAAGGTCGCCAGCCCGGCTTCGACGAAGCGGTCGCGCGCCTCGGTGACCGTCTTGCTGGATTCGACCTCGACCCCCAGGTGGTCCATGGCCGTTTCTTGGTCCGCTTCACCTTCGAGTAGGACGAGTTTCAGTGGTGGTTCTTCGATGGCGAAGTTCGCGTAGCCGGGGCGGCGTTTGGCCGGTGGTGTATCGAACAGTGCGGCGTAGAACGCGATGGAGGCCTCCAGATCGGCGACTCGTAGGGCCAGTTGTACTCGTGACATGGCAGATTCCTCTGTTTTGAAATTTATCTAATCAACGGTGCCTAGATTGCCACTGACTTAGATCCTTGTCAAGATAGAGACATGTCAAATCTGCCGGACTGTTGTAACCCGCTTGTGGCCAACCCTCTGACGGAGGACGCCGCAACGACGTATGCGCCGCTGTTCAAGGCCCTCGGCGATCCCGTTCGGCTGAGGTTGTTCTCGCTCATCGCCTCCCATGAAGGAGGAGAGGCATGCGTGTGCGACCTGACCGGTACCTTCGACCTGTCCGGGCCGACGATCTCGTACCACCTCAAGACCCTGAAACGCTGCGGGCTGGTGGATTCACAGCGACGCGGGACCTGGGTGTACTACCGCGTGCGGCCAGAGGTTCTTGCCCAGATCAGTGCGCTGGCGACAATATCCCCGGCGGCAGCATGACGGCTGCATGGCGCAGATGCAGTAAGGGGGCGGCGGAATATGGCGCTGCGCAGGGCGAGCCCGACCGACTCCAAGGGATGTCGGTTACCGATATCAATTGAGTTCGATTTAGTTACACGCCGGTACGATGACGCGCGTGTGGCGGCGACAGTCACCTGTGCCGCCGCCGCACGACGGCATTACACCGTGATGACGAGCGGAAAGCCGATCAAGCCATACGTGATCGCGACCCACATGAACCCGACGCCGGAAACCGCGATCAGTGAATACCAGACGCGTCCCCACCCGGTCCACCAGCGCTTCCACCAGGACGTCGCCGTCATGACCAGGGCCCCCGCGACGAACAGGGCCATGACCGTCACCGTGTTCAACGCGATCGACAGGGTCAGGTCCCCGGTGAGCGGCATCTCCATGAGTCGGTTGGAATCGCGCAGGACCAGCACGAATCCCGTCACGAACATGGCCGCGCACAGCGTCGACATCCATGCCGTGGACCACGCGATTCGCGCGCTCCAGGTGCCGACGCCGCGCCGAATTTTGCGTGTGAGTCCCAGCGCCGGAATCACAATGAACCCGGCCAGCAATACGGTGACGCAGACGCTCACGAGAGCCAGGTGCAGCATCGGCGATTCGTACCAGCCGATCCGTTCATAACCGGCCTGCGGGGTTTGGCTCGTCACCAGCGATCCGTCCGGAGTGAATGCGAGGCTCGCGCCTCCGTCTTCGCGAACGAATTCGCCCTGGCGCATCTGGACCCAGTTCTGTGTCGAGACATCGGGGTTCTCCGACAGCCCGACCGTCGACAAGGCCCCGTCCCCGGTGGCTTCGACGGTTACGGGCCCGGTCAGAGTTTGGACGCCGGTGAAGTTGCTATGCGAAGCGCGAGTGTCGCGGTATTCCCCGGCGTAGCGCGAGACATCGCCGCCGATGCCGCGGTGTTCGCCGTCGTCTCCGGTATCGGGTAGGTATTCGTCGATGATGTCGTGAATCAGTTCCTTACCCCGCCAACTGGCGCCACCGTCGGTACCGTCGCCGTTATAAGCGATGTGGATGCCGATGCCGTACTCCGGAAGCAACGCGACATTGTGGTGCGTGCCGGGAAGGTCGCCGTCTTTGAGTACGACGGTGTGCCCACCGTAGTGGCGCTGCTCGAAGGCGTAGCCCATGCCGGGGATGTTGTCGTGCGCGGCGAAATGCTGCTCCTGCATCGTCTTGTCGGTGCTTTCCAACTGGCCGATCATGTATCTGGCCATGTCGGACGAGGTGGTGATGGTGTCGCCTCCGGCGGGAGCGGCGGGGCTGGAGCGGTCCCCGATGAACGTTTCGGTCTGGACACCTTCCGTCGGCCGGTATGCCTTGGCCAGGCGTTGTTCGAGTTCTTTCGGCGGCTGCGGTGCCGCGCTCGTGGAATCCATCCCGAGTGGAGCGAAGATGTTCTTATTGACGTAGTCGCTATATGGCATACCTGTGATGTCTTCGATCAGCAGCCCCATGAGGACGTAGTCGTAGTTGTTGTAGGCCGACAGTTGGCCGGGTTTTCGAACTCGGGGCGGCTGTTCATCAGCGGCGAACTCCGACAGCGCTGGTGCCTCGTCCTCCCATTGCGCCCAGCCGTAGATGTCGTTGTCGAAACCGGATGTGTACGTCAACAGGTGCTCGGTGGTGATGGGGTCGTCGGGGTAGGTGTCGGCGATGGTGACCGAGGACAGGTATTTGTTGACGTCGGCGTGGGGGTCGAGCTTGCCGTCTTCGATGAGCTGCAGGATCGCCTCGGCGGTGAACAGCTTCGCTTCGGAGGCGGCGTAAAGGACCGTGTCGTCGGGATCCATTTCGGTCCCTGATTCGATGTCGGCTTCTCCGTAGCCTTTGGCCAATGTGGTTTTGCCGTCCTCCACCACGCTGATGACCGCGCCCGGGATCTCGTGGTCACTTAGCTGCTCAGTGATGATGTCGTCGACGAATGGCTCGATCTCGGATAGCTGCGCGTGCGACGCGTCGTCCGGTTCAGCCAGTGCGGTTCCCGGGAGCGCGGTTATGAATACGAGTACGAACAGTACGAAGGCTTTCGAGAGGGTTGCGCGTATAGACGCCCGTGCGTAGAACATGCCGCGAGGCTAGCGTCGCGGGTAGATAGTCACAAACGACTATCGTTTGTGACTATTCGTCTCCTGTCTCTGCTGTCACGTGCAAATCTATCCCTGTCCAGCACAGACGTACTAGTTCGATGCGGAAATGATCTAACCACTAAGGAAGTCATTAGTGGTTAATCTCACGTGGCGCGATCCCGGGGGGACACGCTGCAGACAACCGAGGAGCTGCAACAGATGACACGTGCACCCGGGCCGTGCCATGATCCATCGTGGCATTGGAGGTCCGCACCGTGAACGAAGCAGAATCTTCCCGCCGCGTCAAAACGGATGAACCCGAGCCGATCGAATCGGCCTCGCGGGACGAGATCGCGGCCCTACAACTCGACCGGATGCGCTGGTCGCTGCAGCATGCTTACGATAATGTGCCGCATTACCGTCGCGCATTCGATGCGCGCGGCCTGCATCCCCGTGACCTGCGCGAGCTGGGCGATCTGTCGCTGTTCCCGTTCACCTCGAAGTCGGACCTACGCGACAACTACCCGTACGGGATGTTCGCGCTGCCTCGCTCGCAGGTGGCACGGATACACGCTTCCTCCGGCACGACCGGCCAGCCCACGGTCGTCGGTTACAGCTCCCGCGACATCGATAACTGGGCGAAACTGGTTGCGCGTTCGTTGCGGGCGGCTGGCGTGAGGTCGGCCGACCGGGTGCATGTGGCCTACGGGTACGGGCTGTTCACCGGTGGCCTGGGCGCTCATTACGGTGCCGAACGCCTCGGCTGCACCGTCATCCCCGTTTCGGGAGGCATGACCGCGCGCCAGGTGCAACTGATCCGGGACTTCCAGCCCGACGCGATCATGGTGACACCGTCCTATTTGTTGACGATCGCGGACGCGATGGAGTCGGCCGGGTTCGATCCGGCCGATACCTCCCTGCGCGTGGGGGTGTTGGGCGCCGAGCCGTGGACCGACGAGATGCGCACTCAGCTCGAGGCCCGTCTCGGGCTTGACGCGGTCGACATCTACGGACTGTCCGAAGTCATGGGTCCGGGCGTGGCACAGGAATGCGTCGAGACGAAGGACGGGCTGCACATTTGGGAGGACCATTTCTATCCCGAGATCATCGACCCGCAGACCCTCGAAGTGTTGCCCGACGGAGAGGAGGGCGAGCTCGTCTTCACGTCGCTCACGAACGAAGTGATGCCCGTGGTCCGTTACCGCACCCGTGACCTCACGAGACTGCTGCCCGGAACGGCGCGAAGCATGCGCCGGATGAGCAAGGTGACGGGCAGATCCGACGACATGATCATCTTGCGGGGCGTGAACCTTTTCCCAACCCAGATCGAGGAACTCATCCTGTCGACTCCGGGCTTGACCGCACAGTTCCAGTGTGTTCTTCACCGTCCACAACACTTGGACGAACTCACGGTCATGGTCGAAGCGAAGCCCCAGTTGGCGGGGGAGGACCGCCGGACCGCGCAGGACCGCCTGTGTCATGTCATAAAGGAGCGCATCGGTGTGAGCGTGTCCGTCAAGGTGCTGCCGCCGGCGTCGTTGGAACGCTCGGCCGGTAAAGCCCGACGGCTCGTAGACTCGCGCGAACGTGACTAGCGGCCACGGCCGTCGCCGAATAGGAGTGGAATGACGCAGGAAAAAGACCCTGTCATGGTGATGTTGGCGGCCGATAAGGCCTCGCGTGCGATGGGGATCGAGCTGTGCGCGCACGGCGACGGCTGGGCGAAGGCGCGCATGACGATTCGGGAAGACATGGTCAACGGGCACAACATCAGTCATGGCGGAATGGTGTTCAGCCTCGCGGATACGACGTTCGCCTGCGCGTGCAACAGCTGGGGGCCGCCGAACGTGGCTGCCGAATGCGACATCGTTTTCATCGCGCCCGCTTATCTCGGCGATGAACTGTACGCGGAGGCGCGCCTGCGTCGCAGTTACGGCCGCAACGGAATCTACGACGCGACTGTGAGCCGCGGCGCCGACGTGATCGCCGAGTTTCGCGGGCGGTCCTACCAGTTGCGGGGCTAGGCGTGTGCATGTTGTCGCCGACCGCGCGCTTTCGGATGCGGTAACGGCTCTAAGCTGGGGCCATGGCCGAAGTGACGCTTTTCCACAACACCGCCTGCTCCACGTCACGCTATGCGTTGGACACCACGAACGAGTCCGAAATCGATGTCGACGTGGTCCAGTATCTGAAGCAGCCGTTGACGTACGACCAGCTGCGTGACCTGTTGCGTAAGTTGGAAGATTCGGCTGCGGACCTGGTTCGCAAAGATAAGCAGTTCAAAGAGTTGGGGCTCGATGCCGACGATTATGTCGATGATGAAGCAGTCGCGACTTTGCTGGCGCAGCACCCGAAGTTGATGCAGCGGCCGGTTTTGGTGAAAGGGGACAGGGCGATCATCGGTCGCCCGAAGGACCGGGTCACGGCCTTCCTAGAAGGTTGACGCGCCTACACGTCGATGTCGCGTAGCTCCTCGAGCAGGCTCGACAACACTCGCTTGCAGGAATAGATGTCCGCCATGGACAGGTCACCGCCGATTGAGCCGAGGCGGGACTGTTCTCGTCGTGCGATCGCCTCGATGACGCCGCTTCCCGCGGCGGTGAGAGACACAACGGATGACCGCTTGTGTCGTGGATTGGACCTCAGCTCGACCCATGCATTGTCCCGCGCCTCGTTCGTCATGCGTTGGACGAATTGGCGGCTCAGCGCCTGTGTCCGGGCCATCTGCGGAACGGTCATGTCGCCGTGTATTCGCAGCATGTCGAGGACCGCGCGGACGCCGATGGAAGCTCCCTCGATGTCTTGACCTTGTTCGACGACGCGCTGGCATTTTCGGTATAGCGGACCGAGGATGGCGAGGACCTCGGCCAGCTGTGGTCCGAGTTCGTCGTTGGTGAGAGGGGCGTCGACCATGCCGACATTATGACACCTGGGTTGTCGAATTCTCACAAGAGTGACACCCTAGTTGTCATGTCGTTGCGTGAGTCGCTCAAAACGGTCCAAGTAACTGACGGCACGATTGCGGTGCTGGACGCCGGCGAAGGTTCACCGGTCGTTCTGCTGCACGGCGGCGCACTCGACCACCGCATGTGGCAACCGCAGATCGATGTCCTCCGGTCGACACATCGTGTCGTCGCAATTGACGCGCGTGGCCATGGTGCGTCATCGAGTCCGACGACACCGTTCAGGCACGCTCGCGACGTCGCCGCCGTCCTTGAGCAACTCGATATCGCCTCGGCAACCCTCGTTGGCCTGTCCATGGGCGCTTCCACCGCGCTGGATACGGCGCTCGCCTACCCCGCTCTCGTCGAGGCAATGGTCATCAGCGGCGCGGGCGCCAGCAGCCCCGAGTTCGTGGATCCTTGGGTGCTGGACATATTCATGACCTGGCATGAGGCGCAACAGCAGGGCGACGCCCAAAAATGGCTCGAGTCGTTCTTGCTGTTCGTCTCCGGTCCGCACCGAGAACTCGCACAGGTAGATAACGCAATCGTGGACCACGTTCGTGACCTGGCCGAACACACTATGCGCACGCATGTGCCATCGGGCATGCCGATATTGCCGGAGTGGGTTCCCGGCGCGGCCCAACGCCTGGGGGAGATCGACGTTCCAGTTTTGGGAATTGCCGGTGGGATCGACGCCGACGACCACGTCAGGATGACGACCGAAGCCGCCGCTGCTGTCCCCCACGGGCGCATGGTGATCATCGACGGGACGGCCCATTACCCGAACCTGGAGCAGCCCGCCCAGTTCAATGAGCTCCTGAGAGACTTTTTGACGCAGGTTGTCTGAGCATTCCCGTCTCAACCGCCGTTTTGTGTGCGCGCAAAAACGGCCAGGTCGGTGCCGAATGCACGGATCCAGTCGGGAGTTTCGCGGCGGTGCCAGGCCACCGCCAGGGCGAACCCCATGCGCTGCCCCTCCCGGGTGTACATCTGCCGCGAACGCAGATCGAACCCGCGCATGTCGACCGTGTCACCGAACACCGCTACCCCGAGCCCGGCCTCCGCCAAAGCGGCCAATGTTTGGCCTACATTTGAGCGATACACGATGCGGGGGAACAGGCCGGAGGCTTCGCATTCCTGCATGAATACGCGCCCGGCGAGGAAGCCGGTGTTGTTGACGACCAAGGAATGCGGTACGAGTTCGTCGACGGTGATTGTGGTGTCACCGGTATCCAGTGGGTGACCGGCGGGGAAATAGGCACATACGGACAGGTGCGCGAGCGGTTCGGCTTCGAAAGTTTCACCCACGGGAAGCGGGACGATCGCGAGGTCGCATTCGCCGTCGGCGAGTCGTTCACGGAGTTTGACCGCGCCGTCCTCGATCACCTCGATCTCGACATCGAGGTGTGCGGGAATCCATTGGGCCAGGAACGGGGCGAGATAGGAGCCCGCGGCGGTCGCGGCGGCGCCGAGCCGTATCCGGGCTCTTGGACCTTCGGTGAGGTCTTTTCGCAGCGTGGTCATCATGCCGCCGATCCGCCGGGCGTGCTCGACCACGGTGACGCCGGCGGCCGTCAGCTGTGCGCCTCGAGGTCCGCGCTCGAGGAGAGACACGCCGAGCTCGTGTTCGAGTCGCGCGATCGAACGCGAGATCGCCGGTTGGGACGTGAACATGCGACTTGCCGCAGAACGGAAGCTTCCCGTCGACGCCACTGATAGCAATATTTGTAGATCACGGAAAGTGACATCACCTGATACGAACTTCGAATCACTCATGAGGTTAGTTGTAACAGAACCGTCATATCTAATGCATAGCTTCGCAGGTAAGGGGTTTACCCGCCCCTGCTACGAGCTCACCAAGGAGTGTGAAATGGCTATCGACACGGTTATTACAGGAGCCAGGGTCGCCACCCCGGGCGGAATCGTGGACGCAGATGTGGCGATCGACAACGGCCGGATCACGGCGCTGTCGCAGCCGGGCACGCCGTACGACGCGGACGAAGTCATCGACGCCACGGGGCTTCTGCTGTCCCCGGGGTTCGTGGACATGCACAGTCACCATCGGGAGCCGGGATTCACCCATAAAGAAGACATCCGTTCCGCTACCGCCCAATGCGCGGCCGGAGGCGTGACCACAACCGTGGCGATGCCGAACGTCTACCCGCCGCCGAACACCGTCGACGTGCTGTCGGACATGTTCAAGCTGTATGAACGCTCAGCCATCGTCAACTGGAACGTCAACCCGGCAGGAACGATTGTTGACCAGATCCCGCAGCTGGCGCAGATGGGTGTCGCCGCCTTCAAAGTCTTCATGGTGGTCGACACGGGCCGTGACTACCCGCACATGCCGGGCATCGGTGTCCACGACCACGGCAAGCTCCTGGCGATCATGGAGGCGTGCGCCGAGGCGAACGTGCCGCTCATGGTCCACCCGCACGACCAGGCCCTCATGGATCACGTCGAACAGAAATTCTGGGACCGCGGCGAATACGATGCCCTCGCCTACGCGAAGGCGTATGCGGCACACGACGGCCTCATCTGGGAGACCGCGATCGCGACCTTGCTTCGGATGCAGGCCGCCACCGGGGTGCACCTGCACCTGCTGCACATCCAAACGGCCGGTTCGGTCGAACTCATCAGGCAGGCCAAGGCCAATGGTCAAAAGGTGACCGCTGAGATCAACCCGTGGGCGTTGTTCCTCGGCCACAAGTGGGAGAACATCGAGCGCCTCGGTTCATACGCGTTGTCGTACTGGGTGCCCGAAAATCACGGCCCCCACCTATGGGAAGGGTTGCGGGACAAGACGATCGACATCGTCGCCACAGACCACGCCCCACATACCCGCGAAGAAAAAGAGGTCGGCTGGACAAACGGCTGGGAAGCGCACACCGGGACACCGTCGACGCAGTTCTACTCCAGGATGCTGCTGGATGCCGCACACCAGAAAAAGATCACGTTGGAGCGAGTCATCGACGCATGCGCGACCTCGCCGGCGCGGCTTTTCCACGTCGAAGGCAAAGGCGAAATCAGTGTCGGCGCCGACGCCGACCTCGTCTTGTTCGACTGTGACCGCACCGAAACCGTCACCGACGACGAAGTCCTCAGCAAGATCGGCTACACGCCGTACGCCGGCGAGACATACACCGGGCTACCGGTCCGCACTCTCGTAGCCGGAAGAACAGTCTTCGCCGACGGCAAGGTGGTCGGCGAGCCGGGCAAAGGCACGCAGAGCCGACGCGCCGCGATGCCGCTGGGAACCTCATGAACGCGGTGGCGCGCCCGAAAGGGTTCAGATCGTGGCTCGGCGGTACGACACGCAGCGCGTCGGTGACGCGGCTGGTGCTGTCGTTCGGCCTCTTTCTGCTGGTATGGCAGCTGGCCGCCGAGTACGTCATCAACAACCGCCTGCTGGTCGTGCCATTCGACGAAGTCTTCACTGCGCTGATCGCCGAGATCCGTTCGGGTGACTTCGGCACGAACTTCACCACGACCATGCTCGAGCTCGCCATCGCGTTTCCACTGGCAGTATTCGGGGGTTTCGTGGTCGGCGCGGTCCTCGCCGGCAGCAAACCGATCCGGCAGACCCTGGACCCGATCCTGACCGCAATGTATTCGCTACCGATCGTGGCGCTGGCGCCGCTGTTTACCGCCGGGCTGGGTTTCGGGATCTCCAGCAAGATCGCTGTCGTCATCCTGATGGCGATCTTTCCGGTCATCACCAACACCGACGCGGGGTTGCGCAGCGCGGAACCTGCGCTCATCGAAACCGCACGGTCATACGGCGCCAACCGGATCCAATTGTTGAGCACGGTGACGATTCCGCACTCCGTCCCGTTCATCATCAGCGGTATCCGGGTCGCGTTCGCCCGCGCGCTCGTGGGCGTCATCGTCGCCGAATTCTTCGGAGCCATCTCCGGTTTCGGGTTCGCCATCGCCGCAGCCGCCCAGTCGTACCAGACCGCACGGCTACTGGGTTATGTCCTCGTTTTGGGCGTTGTCGGTCTCGTGGCGTCGATCGGGTTGACCGCGTTGGAGCGCCGCTTGGCGCCGTGGAAGGAGCACTGATGGTAAACGCCACGAACAGCGCCGAACCCGGCCGGATCGAGGTGGACAACGTCGGTTTGACGTTCAACCCCGACGCGAAAGAACCGATCTATGCGCTGGAAAACGTCGACCTCGCCGTCGAGCCGGGCGAATTCGTCTGCGTCGTCGGTGCCTCGGGTTCCGGAAAGTCGACCCTATTGCGGCTTTTGGACGGCATGTTGACACCCACGACCGGCACGATCACGTCCGGAGGGGAACCAGTATCGGGGCCCAGCTCGGACCGGGCCATGGTTTTCCAAAGCGACAACCTCATGCCGTGGTCCACGGTGATAGACAACGTCGCCTACGGCCTCGTCCTGGGCGGCATGAAGAAGAAACGGGCGCGCGCCTTCGCCGCGCAACAGCTGGAACGTGTGGGATTGTCGGCCACCGCCCAGCAGTATCCGCGTCAGTTGTCGGGCGGCATGCGTCAGCGCGTCAACATCGCTCGCGCGCTGGCGGTCGACCCGCAGGTGTTGCTGCTGGATGAGCCGTTTGCGGCATTGGACGCCCAGACCCGCGAAATCATGTCTTCGGAACTGTTGAGCATCTGGTCCGCGGACCGCAAGACAGTCATGTTCGTGACGCACCAGATCGACGAGGCGGTCTATCTGGCCGACCGAGTCGCGGTCTTGTCTGCGCACCCGGGGACGGTGCGTGAGGTCGTGTCGGTGCCTTTCGAACGCCCCCGTGAGCTTTCCGTTAAACGTACGCCGGAGTTCGGCCGGATCGTGGATCACATCTGGTCGCTGATCGAAGACGAGGTGAGGCGCAGTCTTGGCTTGGAATGACGTGTGCGCTGTTCAAGGGCACATTCGATGTCCATATTAACTTTGGCTATTAAGGAGAAAGCCATGATTTCACGACGTCGCACCATTGTGACCGCGGTGCTGGCTATGGTCACCGCGCTGCCGTTGGCGGCCTGCGGCCAAGATGGTGGGGGAGGCGACGACACCGTCCAGGTCGCCGTCTTGGGTCCGGGCTCGTTGCAGTGGCTGCATGCTATTGCGAAGGAAGAAGGTTTCTACGCCGATCACGACGTTGAGGTCGAGGATGTGCAGGTGCAGAACTCGGCTTCCCTCGTCCAGGCGGTGTCTTCGGGCTCCGCAGACGCCGGTATTGCGCTCGGAGACAATGTCATCAGCGCCGTCGATGAGGGCGCCGAGATATCGATAACCGGCGCTTTGATTCAAAAACCTGCCTTGCGACTGTATGGGGCGCCGGGCGTGGAAGACGTCGCTGATCTGGAGGGCGCGGACGTGACCGCCGGCGCCGTCGAAGGCGGCACGTACGAGCTCATGGTGTACATGCTGGAGCAAGCCGGTGTCGACGCCGATAGCTTGACCCCTGTGGCTATCGCCAACTCTTCCGACCGGGTCGTGGCGATGCAAAACGGCCAGGTGAACGGCGCCCTGCTCATCCCGCCGTTCGACAGTTTGGCCGAAGAGGCCGGTGCCAACATGCTCGGTTGGTACGACGACTACTGGTTGGAGACCCCGTCGATCGTCAACGACGCTTGGGCGCAGGAGAATCCCGAAGCGGCCACCGGGTTCACCCAGGGCTTGGCGGATGCGGCGAAATTCTTCGCTGACGAGGCCAATAAGGACGCCTCGATAGCGCACCTGCAGGAATACGCAGGAGTTGAGGAATCCGCTGCCGCGGACGCATACGAGTTCATAGCCGGTAATGAAATCTTTTCTCCGGACTTGTCCGTGAAAGAGGAAGGCTTGACGAACATCGCCGAGATCGGGGCCGAGGTCTCCGGTGGGGATGCCAGTGGCTTCGATGCTTCGAAGTACATCGACGACAGCTATTTGAAGGGCGACTGAGGTGCGATACCAACGCGCCGCGGCAGGGCCTGAGCCTGCCGCGGCACGTTTCGTATGCACCTACACCGCGGTTCAGCCCTCGGGGTCGAAATCGATGTCGTCCGGCTTCGCTTTGGCGAGGTTGTCGGCGAAGGCCGACTCCTTGATGCCCAGGTCGGCATCACCGAAATCGGCGCCCGTCAGCTTGTCTCGGAGCCCTTCGGGGTAGTTGCCCCAGCTCACGAGGTCTGGATACTGCCAAGTGCCGTAGTGGTTCTCGGGCTCTTCGCCATCTTTCGCCAGCCTGAAGCAATGAGTCAGCGCCCCGTCCTTGTGATACACGATCTTGGGGTGCGTGCCGTCCCATTGGACTTCGGATCGGGGGTGGACGTCGTAGTTGCCGTGCGCCGAGGTCGCCACGTATTCGGCTTCGCCTTCGTAGACCCAGACCACGATGTGCTCGATGTCGTGGCGGTGCCCGAAGACGTCTTTGCCGGGCACGGCCTGGTCCTTTTCGAAATACATGTCGTAGAGGTAGGCGCACCAGCCGCTGTCGTCGCATTTCGAGCGCGAATAGGCGTTGGTGTTGTCGAGGTCCGACTGGTCGCGGCAGTCGCCGTTGAGGTCTCCCGAGGTGTCCAGGCCTTCGGCGATGGTGCCGTCCGCTCCGATCGCGGGCGTGGCATAACAGCCATCTTTGTCGTAGTCCATGGCAGGCTGCCACATGGCGTCATTGGCTTCGGGGTTCGCCGGTATCGCGCTCGGTGGTTCCGCATGCGCATAGGCGGCGGGGATGACCAGCATTGCCGCCGCGGCCGCTGTTGTGGTGGCTATCGCCAGCAGGCGGCTATTCCTGCGGTTCCGGGTTCCAGTGAGTGTGGACAGACGCTGTGGAGTTTTCGGGGGTGGGTGATCCGAATCGCCCATAATGGATGGCCCTTCCTGCTCGAGGTTGTCACCGAGTATTGCGGTTGGTGTCAAGCCGAGCAAGACGCTGATGGCGATTTCATGGGCCACCCGTATCGGCGCAAATGCGCGACGGAGGGTTACAGGGTGTCGATCATCCGGTTCACGCGTTGCAGGAGAAGCCGTGTTGCGGCCTCGTCGTAACTGGACAAGCTGCTGTCGGCGAAGAGGTGTCGGTTGCCCGGATACAGGAACAGTTGCGCATTGTCGACGCTTTGTTCGAGGTCCTTGGCGGCGTCCAGGTCGCCTCCCGCGACGAACCAGTCATCGGCGTCCATGCCATGGACCTGGGCCGGTACGTCTGCTGGCCATTCGGCGGAGAACTCGGTCACCGGCATGCAGGCGTCGCACAGTACGGCGCCGAGCGTTCCCGGACGGGTTTGCGCCAATGATTGGGCCGGCACCACACCGAGCGAGAACCCTATGTATACGGCCTGGTCGGGCAGGTGTGCGACCGATTCTTTGCCGCGTTGCGCGATGACGCCGAAGCCGATCTTCTGCGCGTAGGCGACCCCGTCGTCGAGGGAATCGAAGGTGTTGCCGTCGTATAGATCGGGGGCGTCGACGACATGTCCGCCGTCCCGAAGTTCCTGGGCGAACCGTTGTACTCCCGCGGTGAGACCTTGGGCGTGATGGAAAATGACGACTTGAACCATTATCGCTCCTGCGTGTATCGGCGGTGGGGTCCTGAATGCGCTCGATCCTAAGCGCGGGGTCCGACAATTCCGGTGCGTTCGTGCCGTGTCGAGGTGTTGTTGGTGCGATATGTGAGGCGACGCAATAGCAGTTCAGCGGGACCGCGATAGGAGTATCGATGCATCACGTAGGCCGCCACTACCGTCGCCAACCAGACAGCAAAGCCGATGGCCGCCACCGTGTAACTGTTCGTGGTGATCATGTCGGTCAGGCCCAAGAGGAAAGGCGACGCCAAAACGATCCACACCATCGACTGCGCGAGGTAACCGCTCAGCGTGCGTTGGCCGAGCGCGGCGATTGCGGTTACGGCGATACTCCTTTTAGGGCGACGTTTCAGTCGGGTGGCTGCGAGGCCGAACAGACAGCCGTAGCCGATGCCGCCGAAGAACCCGGAGGTTTCGTACAGCATTCTCACCCAAAAGGCAGTCTCGGCACTGACGCTGATATAGCCGGCGGCGTGCAGACCCATCGGTAGGCCACCGGCGATCGAGATGCTCAGCCCGCCGATCGCACCGATTCGAAGCTTAGCCAGGTGCGATTCGGGATGCTCGAGCAATTGCTGGCGGGCAGCCCAAGCCCCGACGAAGATGAACAGGAAGAGGGACAGGAAAGTCGCCGTCTGTACCGGCCAGTTCGCCAGTCGCATGGCAACAGACGCGAGATAGCTGTCCGAGCTGAACACCGCGTACTCCGCTACCGGAACCGGCGCGTGCGTGCCGTCGCCGGCCACCCATCTTGACGCGGTGAGTGCCGCAAGCGCGACGAGGTACGCGAGGGTGAAGCAGAGGTAGCCCAGTCCCGCGGCCCGTATGAATCGATCGCCCCGGTTGAGTACGAGCAATGCGAACGCCACGCCGATGATGCCGTAGGCGCCGAGAATGTCGCCATCGAACAACAAGAGCCCGTGTACTGCGCCGAAGATGAAAAGCCACACGTTGCGTCGCAGCAGAACCGCGCGCGTCTGGGCGGTGGTCGCGCCGGATTCGATTTGACGTCGGCTCTGTTGTACGAGCGCGTAGCCGAACATGATGGCGAACAGCGGCAAACCCCGGGCGTGCACGAAGGTGAAGAGGAAGAGGTTGTAGGCGGACTCGGCGCCGTGTGGTTCTCGGTTGACGCCCGGGACGGTGGCGAAGAATATGACGGCGCTGTTGGCAAGGGCGATGACCAGCATCGATGCTCCGCGCGCCAGGTCGGGCGCCAATGCGCGTTCGCTTTGCGTGATTGCTCCGCGCGGCGGTTCCGTTTCGAGTGTTTTCGAGATGACCATCGGCGATCCTTATTAGTGTCTTAGAGAAACTATACGAAGGATACTAAAGCATGTGTCATCATGTCCACGCGTTGGGAAACGAGGCGGTGGCAACACATGAACCATCAGCAGGTGCCGACGGAACTTGCCAGGCTGTGGCGGGTATCTGCGGAGTCGAAACGGGGACGGCCCGCTCAAATCGACATAGACAAGGTGGTGCGTGCCTCGGTGACGCTCGCGGACCGGTCGGGCCTGGCGGGCGTCACGCTGCCGAAAGTCGCTGAAATCCTGGGCGTCACGAAGATGTCGCTGTATAGACACGTGGGCTCGAAGGATGAGCTGTTGGAATTGATGGCCGATCATGCCCAGGGCGTTGCCCCAGGAATCGTGCCCGATCCCGGCTGGCGTCAGGGCCTTCGGGAATGGGCATGTGCCATCGCGGAGGTGATCCAGCGACACGATTGGTTGTGCGACCTCCCACAGGCCGGTCCGCCAGCCGGCCCCAACAGCACTAGCTGGCTCGACATGGGATTGCGGCAACTACGCGACACGGACCTGGAGCCATCCGCCAAGGTAGCGATCATCCAGTTGCTGAGCGTCCATGTGCGGTCATGGGTTATGCTGCGCCGCGCTTTCGACTCGCGGGAGCAAGGATCAGGACTCGGTCAGGCCGAAATCGAACGCGACTACGGGCG
>DXIM01000051.1 GCA_019112895.1 Candidatus Stackebrandtia faecavium | reverse complement strand
ACCTGCGTGATCGCGGCGGCCCCGTCAGCCGTCACGACGTAATAGTGCTGGTCCTGTTTTAGCACCGTGCCGATGGTGTAACCGTCGACGCTGCTGTCTTCACCAACCGTGCCTTTGACCGGCGGCGCCTTGATCGGGTCGCCCACCGGCAGGGCGTTGACATAGGCAGGCGCCACGGCGGTGGCCGGCTCACTGCTGAAGTTGACCGCGGCGTCGGCGTCGCCCGTGATCTCGTATTTGTGGTTGTTCCAGATGAGGAATTCGCTCTCTCCGACCTTGACGCTGAGGGCGTCTTGCTCGTTGAGCTCGTTGCCGTCCTCGGCGGAGCTGTTGACGAACACGTACGATTTCGGCTCGACCTGGTGGTTTTGGGCCTCGTGCTGAGCCGTGCACACCTGCCAGCTCTTCGACAGCAGGGTTTCTTCCATGGTCACCGTGTTCGGCAGCGAATCGGGCGCGCCCGGGATACCTATCTCCATGCCCCGCGACGGCACCCAGCCGTCCTTGCCTTCTTTGGCGCCCTCTTCGGAGATCAGGTCCGCACTGTTGACGTAGATGGTCTCGGTCGTCCCGGCCAACAAGGCGGCCGAGGTGTAGTTCAATACGGGGTACAGCCGCTGCGGCGGTAGGTCACCGGACTCGTCGTTCTCGATGTCCTTATCGCTGGGATACACCACGTACTGGGAGCCGTCATCCTCGTTGATGATGATGGCGTTGCCCTTCGTCCAGTCCGTGTTGCTGCCGAACATGTCGACGAACAGACCGATCGCGGCCGTGACCGCCAGTGCCAAGACGCTCAACATGACCCCCGCGAAAGCGGCGCCGCCTGCGCGTCGGAACGGGGACTGTGCCGGGTCGGTCTTGCGGTACACAAGTGCCGAAATCACACGCTGCAGCAGGAACTGGTAACTCTGCAGTTGATCTCGCCGGGTGGCCATGTGGGGGTCTCCTCGTATGGGGCACGGAGTATGCGACTACACGATAACCGGTGGCGGCTACGGGTAACAGTCGCCTATGCGGACCGTGTTCGTTCGCTTTCTAGCGCAAAGATGTCCCCGCCCGGAAACGGGCGGGGACATCGAATTTTATATAAACCGGGGTGCCCGATTAGATGCTGCCGAGCTGGTCCGCCCAGTTGCGGTCGGTGCGGCTCATCTTGTCGCTGGCGTCGGCCAAACGGATCGCGAAGTTACCGGTCGCGGTCTCGATGTTGTCGAGCGCGGTGCCCCATTTGGTCTGCGCCTTGGTGAACGCAGCGGAGTATTCACCATCGGAAACGCTGGCACGTTCCTGGACGGCGCTCATGGCGTCATCCATGATGCTCTTGACGTTCTTGGTGAACGTCTGGCAGGCGTCGACGGCCTGGGCGATCTTCGGGGCTGAATATAGAACTTCGTTCATCGAATTTCTCCTGTCTAGTTAAGGGAGTGGACTACTGGCCGGACTTGAGGACGTCGAGGGTGGCGTCGACGTCCGAAACCGTGGCGTTCAATTCCTCGGATGCGGCTTCGTCGTCCGACGTCGACTGGTTCGTGGCGGATTCGAGCGCCTCGGCAACGGCCTGGCCCACCTGCGAGATCGCCTGGATCTGGTTGTCGACCTGCGTCTTAAAGTGCTGAGCCGAGGTGCCGGCGCTACCGCGCAGGCCCAGGCCGAGCTGGTCGAGCTCGTCGAACAGGGTGTTGCGCTGAGCGTTAAGAGCGTCGTCGAGGTCGCGAAGCGAACCGATGACCTTCTTGTCGGTTTCCCAGTTTAGAGCTACATTGTCGCCCATTTGGAGTCTCCATCGTTGATCGGTTGCCCGTGGGGGCAATGGGACATGCGATAGCCGATTAGCCATCTGGGACACACACTAGCCCACGAGAGCAAACTTGGGCCAGTGGCAAATGTCGATTAACCGCTCAATGCCCTAAACCAGGCGAACAGACCCATGGCTGTACAAGCGGTAGGAACGACGGCGACGATCAAAATGATGTCGACGATGTCGGCGATACGTCCGATATAGGGGCTTGGTGCGCGTTTGGAATAGACCAAAGCGGACGAAATCGATAGCCCGACGATCGGAAGTATGACCACCAGTAGTCCGAGTAGGTAGAAATCGGTGCCGAACATACTAGCGATGTCGTCAACGAGAAGCAGGACACCGACGAGACCAGCGGCAAGCAACGGGACGCGCTGCCGTACGGCAGGGAACAGGCGCGCCCGCAACAGGTAGACGCCACCGACGAAACCGACCAGCAACGGGGCGGCAGCGGGGAAACCGAACTTGTCCACGGCGCACAGACACACGGCGGTCACGATCGATACGCCGATCAACAGGCCGGTGAGCAGCTCATCGGCCCGGGCGACCTTCGCGAAGATCTCTTCCTTCGGAGGGTTCGGGGTGTCCTTGACCAGTTCTTTCGCGCTTTGCGGCAGTTCCGGCATCGGCAGCTTCGCGAACCGCATCGACAACACGGGGATCGACGGCAGCAGACACACCGTGATCGACACAGTCGCGGCGGCGACGGCAGCGGGCGTGAACTCGTAGAAGACAAAGGCCACCGCGGCGGCGATGAGGCCGAAGAAACCGACGATGACGCCGGCCGTGAACACCCGCAACGAATCGGCGACCGCGTAGAAGCCGACGACGCTGAACACGACGAGAAGCGCGCTGGCCAGCATGATGTTGGCCTCGTCGAACTTCGCCATCGGATATACGCCGCCGATGATGATGTACCCGCCGAGCGCGCTGAACGGTAGCGACAGGCCCCCGAGGGTGGCTCCCGCCATCGAATCTCCGGAGGCGCGAGCCAGGGCGATACCGATGGCCATCAACACGATGGCGACGCTCAAGCTCGCGACCCCGGGGATCGTCCACGAGCCGTCGCCGGTCTTGACCGGGCCCGAAAACCACAGGCCCACCATCGCCAGCACGCTCGCCAATCCCGCGATCGTGAGGCCGCATATCCGCGTGTGGTTGCCTTCCCACGGCTTACCGAGGACCTTGGCCCCGGCGGCGATGGCTTCCACGACGTCGTCGTACTCGCCCTCGGGCCAGTCGGCGTGCCGCGGAGCGAGATGCAGGACCTCACCGTCACGGATTTGTTGCATCGCCATGGATTGGGCGGCATTAATCGTCTTGCCGTCGCCGCGGCGAAGGTCGAAACCGCCGTGCTTCTCCGCCTCGTCGGCGGCGTCTTCGCCGGCATAATCCAAAACGGTTGGCAGCAGTTCGGCGACCGGAACATGGTCGGGGAGTACGAGGTCGATACGGCGCCGGGGCGCGGAAACCGTGATCCGCGTGAGGCCGGTACGAATGGCGGTGGTCACCGTCGATAGTTCCTTACTGATATTTGACTGGAGGTCATTATGGGGACGCGATCCACCTTAACGGTTGCGATAGCGTCACCGTCCAGGTGAAGTGGACGTCTTTGTTCGCTCACCGTAAGGTGTCACTGCACCCCGTAGTAATCCAGACGTGTCGACTGTGTTTTCGGCCGTCGCCATCCCGCCTCAGGAGGCACCCCGCCCATGGGTTTGGTCATGGTGAAGAAGCGCCCACGGCGCCCCGCACCAGAATTGCCGGACGGAGACCTGTCCGTCGAATCACCGCCGGAACTACCTCAACCTGGCGGTAAAAACTGGAGCCGGATGCTCATGGTATTGCCGATGCTTGCGGGCAGCGGCGCCATGATGCTCATGATGATGGGCAGCGCCGGCGCGGGCGGCGGTGGCAGCAGCATGATGATGCTGCGCGGTGCCACTGGTGGCCTGTTCGGTGTCTCCATGCTCGGCATGATGCTGATGAACATGATGGGCGGCAGCGGCCCCAGCAAACAGGAGATGCTGCAGATCCGCCGCGACTATCTGCGTAACCTTTCGCAGCAGCGGCGGCAGGTGCATAAGACCCGCCGCGATCAGCGTCGCGGCCTGTTCTACCGCCATGCCGACCCCGACGCCCTGTGGTCCACGGTGTCGAGTTCGCGCCTGTGGGAGCGACGCTCCGGCGACGGTGACTTCGGTGTCGTGCGAATGGGACTCGGGCCGCAGCAGTTGGCGACCCCCATTCGGGTGCCCACCACGAAACCGATCGAGGACCTCGAACCGCTGTGCACGGCGGCGCTACGAAAATTCCTGGAAACCAACGCGGTCGTCAATGACCTCCCGGTCGCCATGGACCTGCGCGGTTTCGCGAAAATGTACTTCCGTGGCGACGTAGAAAAAAGCCGGGCACTGCTTCGCGCGATGATCGCGCAGATCGCGACCTGGCACAGCCCCGACGAGATGCTGATCGCCGTGTGTGCATCGCCGGCGAACATGCACCATTGGGACTGGGTGAAGTGGCTGCCGCACGGACTCCACCCCGAAAACACCGATGCGCTCGGTCAGATCCGTCTTATGGGTAACTCGATGCGTGAGCTCGAGGAGCGCTGCGGAGAGCTCCTCAACGGTCGACCCCGCTTTAACCCCGCCTCGGCGCCGTGGGACGGCCACCACGTCATCGTGATCATGGACGGCGGCAACACCGCCGGTAGTGACCACCTGGCCACCGAAGGCGGCGTCGAGGGCGTCACCATCTTGGACTTGAGCACCCCGCCCCCGCGGCAGCTCGAGCCGGGCCTTCTGCTGCTGCAGCACCGCGACGACGGTGCGCTGCGGATGGGGACCGTCGACGCGATCGACGACATCCGCAAGCCGGACAAACTCTCGCTTCCCGAGATCGAAGCCTTGGCACGCCAGCTATCCCCACTGCGTCAATCGATGGCAACCTCCGGCGGTGATGACGACGGGGCGTTCGAAGGAAACCTGACCTTCACCGACCTCCTCGACATCGGCGACCCCTACGACTACAACCCCGAGCGTGCATGGGCGCCGCGCCCCAACCGCGACAGGCTGCGCGTACCGATCGGTGTCGGGCCGGACGGCCTGCCGGTCGACCTCGACTTGAAGGAATCGGCCCAGGACGGTATGGGTCCACACGGCCTCATGATCGGTGCGACCGGTTCCGGTAAATCGGAAGCCTTGCGGACTCTCGTGTTGGCGTTGGCGGCGGTGCACTCGCCGGAGACGTTGAACTTCGTGCTCGTCGACTTTAAGGGTGGTGCGACGTTCACCCGCCTCGACAAGCTGCCGCACACGTCTGCGGTCATCACGAACCTTTCCGACGAGCTCGTCCTCGTCGACCGCATGAAGGATGCGATCGAGGGCGAGACGCTACGTCGGCAGGAACTTTTGCGTTCGGCCGGTAAGTTTGCGTCGCTGCGCGAATACGAGAAGGCTAGGGCCGCGGGTGCGCCGATCGCGCCGCTGCCGAGCCTGTTGATCATCTGTGACGAGTTCTCGGAGCTGTTGGCGGCTAAGCCCGACTTCATCGACATGTTCGTTCAGATCGGTCGTGTGGGCCGTTCGCTGGGTGTGCACCTTCTGCTGGCGTCTCAGCGCCTTGAGGAAGGCAAACTGCGTGGCCTGGACACGCACCTGTCGTACCGGATCGGTCTGCGTACGTTCTCGGCGATCGAATCGCGCACCGTCCTGGGTGTTTCGGACGCGTACGAGTTGCCGCGGGCGCCGGGGCACGGTTACATGCGTTTCGGTACCGAGCCGCTGATCCGTTTCCGTGCCTCCTACGTCTCTGGTGTGTATCAGCGCAGCGCCGCCGAGAAAGCCATTGCGGCCGCCGGTGGACCGCAGGTGCGCGAGTTCACGTCCGAGTACGTGGAGCCGCCGCCCGAGCCGGAGCCGGAGAAACCGGAGACCGAGGTCGTCGAGGATGACGACGAGATCGTGGGCGATTCGCTCATGGACATTCTCGTGTCGAAGATGGAAGGCAAGGGCACGCCGGCGCACCAGGTCTGGCTGCCCCCGCTCGACGTGCCGCCGACGCTCGATGAGCTGTATACGTTGAGCACGACGGCCGAACGCGGTTTCGGTACCTCGCGCAAGGAACAGCAGGGTGCGTTGAAGATCCCGGTCGGGCTCATTGACAAGCCGTTCGAACAGCGCCGAGACGTGCAGTGGCTGGACCTTTCCGGAGCCGCCGGGCATATCGCGATCGCGGGTTCGACGCAGTCGGGTAAGTCGACGCTGCTGCGTGACATCATCGGCAGCCTGGCGCTCAGCCACACCCCGTCCGAAGCGCAGATTTATTGCATCGACCTGGGTGGTGGTGCGCTTTCCACGATTCGTAACCTGCCGCACGTCGGTGCGGTCTATCAGCGGCTCGATGCGGATGAGGTCCGCCGGACCGCGGCCGAGGTGCTCAACGCCCTCGACGCTCGGGAGGCGCGTTTTGCCCGGGACGGTATCGACTCGATGCCGACCTACCGCAAGATGCGGGCGGACGGCCGCGTGAAAGATGACCCCTACGGCGACATCTTCCTGGTCGTGGACGGCTGGCAGCAGCTGCGCCAAGACTTTGAGGACGTCGAGGCGACCGTGACCCGTATCGCGCAGCGAGGCTTGTCTTACGGTGTGCACGTGGTCGCCGCGAGCGCGAAATGGGGCGACTTCCGGCAGCACATCCGCGACCAGTTCGGCAGCACCTTGGAACTCAAGATCACGGATGCGTTCGACTCGCACGCAGGCCGCAAGATCGCCGAGGCGGTCCCGTCCGGCCGACCGGGTCGCGGCATCACGTCCGACGGGCTGCACACTCTCGCGGCGCTGCCGCGGGTCGACGGTAACCCGGACGGCTCCGACGGCCTTGCCGACGGCGTCGAGGCGATGGTCATGAAGATCAAGGACGAGTGGAAGGGCGAACCCGCCCCGGCCGTGCGTCTGCTGCCGGCGAAGCTTCCGTACGAACGTCTTCCGATCAACGACTACACCGAGAAAACAAAGTGGAAGATCCCGTTCGGAATCGCCGAGCACGACCTCAACCCGGTCTACCTCGATTTCGACACCGACCCGCACTTCATCTACATCTCGGACGTGGAAACGGGTAAGACCGCCTTCATGCGGCAGCTCATCAAGTCGATCACGACTCGGGCGAGCACGAAGGAAGTCCAGTTCGTGCTCTTCGACTACCGCCGCAGCCTCCTCGGCTGCGTGCCGCCGAAGTATCTGGCGAAGTACTGTTCGACGGCGGAGCAGACCACCGAGATGGTTAAGACCATCAACTCGCTCGGGAAGGATCGTCTGCCGCCGCAGGACATCACGCCGCAGCAGTTGCGTGACCGTTCCTGGTGGTCTGGTCCGGAGATTTTCTTGCTGGTCGATGACCTCGACCTCGTCGGTAGCGGTTACGACAACCCGTTGCTTGGGCTGCAGGCACTGATTCCGCAGGCCCGGGACATCGGTCTTCACATCGTCGTCACGCGACGTGCCGGTGGTGCCGCCCGCGACCTGTACGGCAAGTTCCTGGGCGGGATGGTCGACCTCGCCACGCCGGCATTCCAGGGTTCCGCGCCGAAGTCGGAAGGCAAGATGTTGGGCGACATGCGCGCCTCGAAGATGGCCAACGGTCGCGGTTGGCACGTCACCCGTAAATACGGTGTGCGCAAGGTCCAGACCGCCTGGCTGGAACCGGAGGAAATTTAACGTTGATGTCCGGCCGATACCCGTATCGGCCGGACATGCGTTGTGGCGTCGCTCGTCACGTGGGTAGACTTGAGATGCCCCTTCTCATCCGTATGTAAAACGAGGTTTTGCCATGTCTTCGTCCAGCGGTCGCTCCGAGGAGATGCCGAAAGGCTGGGAAGACGACCCGAACACCGAAACTGAGGAAGACGAAGAATTCGTCGACGAGGAATCGTTGTGGAGCGTGTCGACTAAGAGCGCTTTGCCTCCGGTCTTCGGGCGCTACGACCGTGACACCGGCGAGCGCCTGATGCATTACAGCGACGATGTGGTGCAGGCGTCGAATAAGGACGATGAGTTCGACTGGACTGATTCCGAGGGGACCTCGATCGACATCGGGTTTTAATCCGTTCTAGACCGAATCGTGAACTTCGTTCGGTGGTTTTTGCCGCCGCGAATCGCCGCGTACGCTGGCAGTTGATTCCTGCCATTTGAGAGAACGGGTTGCATGTCTTCATCACGCTTTGACCGCAGTCACACCGACGATCTGATGTCCTTTGTGGCGGAGTCTCCGACCGCTTATCACGCCGTGGCATCTGCCGCGAAACGTCTTGAAGCGGCAGGATTCACCCAAGTCCGCGAAGACGAAGCATGGGACGCGCAGCCCGGCGGCCGCTACCTGATCAGCTCGGGAACGATCATCGCGTGGTACGTGCCCGAACAGGCCGGTCCCGCGACCGGTTTTCGCATCATGGGTGCGCACACCGATTCCCCTGCGCTACAGGTGAAACCGATTCCGGACACGGGAGCCTCCGGTTGGCGCCAGATCGCGGTCGAGGTTTACGGCGGTGTGCCGCGCGACACGTGGCTGGACCGGGACCTCGGCGTGTCCGGGCGTCTCGTCACGCGTGACGGACAGGTGCACCTGGTCAGCCATGGCGAACCGTTGCTGCGTGTGCCGCGGCTGGCGATCCACCTTGACCGGGAAGTCAACAACGGTCAGGTCCTCGATCCGCAGAACCACTTGACACCCGTGTGGGGGCTCGGCGAGCCCGACGAGGGCGAGTTCATCGCATACCTGGCGGGCACGGCGGGGATCGCCGCCGAGGACGTGGCGGGCTGGGACCTCGTGCTCCACGACGTGCAGCCGCCCGCGTACTTGGGCCGGGACCGCGAGCTGCTCGCGTGTCCGCGGCTCGACAACCTCGTATCGGTGCACGCCGGTGTGGCAGCGCTCATAGCCGCGGCCGAATCCGGCGCGGAGCACATCCCGGTTCTCGCCGCTTTCGATCACGAAGAGTGCGGCAGCGAATCCGCGACCGGCGCTGGCGGACCGCTACTGGGGACCACGCTGCGCCGCATCCTGTCCGCTAAGGGCGCCCAGTTCGATGAGATTGCGCGCGCGATGGCCGGCAGCGTCGTGATGTCGAGCGATACGGGCCACGCCATACACCCCAACTATGTGGACCGCCACGAGCCGGGACACCACCCGATCGCCGGCGGTGGGCCGATCCTGAAGATCAATGTGAATCAGCGTTACGCGACCGACGGGGTGGGCCGTGCCGAGTTCGCAAGGGCCTGTGAACGCGCGGACGTGCCGTGGCAGACGTATGTGAACCGCAATTCGTTGCCGTGCGGGTCGACGATTGGGCCGATCACGGCCGCGCGACTTGGGATCGTCACCATCGACATAGGCATCGCGATCTTGTCGATGCACTCGTCTCGCGAGCTTTGCGGCGCAGACGATCCCCACTACTTGGCGTCCGCTTTGGCGGCGTTCGCCAGTACATAGCGCCGGCGAAGCGCCGGGCGACTTCGTGCGAGGATGCCTGTATGGAGTTCGTCTTGGGCGTGCTGGTCGCCGTTGTAGCGGGAGGCATTGCGTTTGCGATCGTGGTCTTGGCTACCGGCTCAGACCCGGGGCTCGTGCCGCGCGACCGCGATCGCTTGCCGGTCACGCTGCCGACCGACCGTCCGCTGACCGAGCCGGACGTCACCGGCACGCGTTTTGATACCGGCCTGCGCGGATACCGCACGACGCAGGTCGATTTCGCGTTCGCGCGGGTGGCGTACGACATCGGTTTCAAGGACGAGCTCATCCGGGTGCTGGCCTCGGAGGTGTCGGCGCTAAGGGACGGGCGCACGCAGGATGCGGACACTTTCCGCAGTATCCGGCGGCGAGCCGGACACGGTCACATCCACGGTGACAAGCACGACGAAGGTTCCGCGCAGGGACAGCCGCAGACGTCGGCGCAAGAGCCGGACGACGAAGCGGCGGTGACCGCTGACTCCGGCGAGGATACGGCCAGCGACGACGATCCGGACGATACCGGTAGTGCCGAGGCGTCGGCCGATGACGCTGATGAAGCGCGAACCCACACGAAACCGAGCGAAACCGGCAAGGAATGATGGTCGTCGGGGCAGCGTGGGCCGGTGCGAGCGGGCGTGATGAGATAGCGCTATGAGCGAGCCGACCGTACCTGGGAAGTCATGGCAGGTCAGTATCTCCTTGCCTATCGAGGCCGAAGGACGTGACGAGGCCGTGCGCCAGTTTTGGGACTACGTGGCGCAGCTGGGGCCCGGGGAGATTCCCGCATACGTCTCGCCGTACGGGGACGAGCTCGACATGTTGGCGTACGTCGGGGGCGTCGAAACCGATCTCGACCCGGAAGAGGACTGACCCTTTCCGGCAGCAATCGGTTTCGACGCGACGAGCTACTTGCCTTCGAAACGCGGCTTGCGTTTATTGACGAACGCATCGACCGCGTTGACATGGTCGGCGCTGAAACCACAAGCCGCCTGAGCTGCCGCCTCGGCGCTCAGCATTTCATTGAAGTCGGCCCGTAGTCGCAGCTGCTTCTTGATCTGGGCGTAGGCGAGCGTCGGCCCCGCGGCGAGCTGCGTCGCGAGATCTTGCGCCGTCTCCTGGACCGCCTCGTCGGACTCGGTCAGGTGCGTCAACAGGCCGATCCGCGCCGCTTCCGCGGCGGCCACGGTCGTGTTCAACATGAGCATTTCGTGCGCCTTGGCGGACCCGACGAGCCGCGGCAGGGTGTAACTGGCGCCGGTGTCGGCGGCCAAACCGATTCCGGAAAACGCCATCGTGAATTTCGTCGACGGTCCGCCGACGCGAAAGTCGCACAGGAACGTCAGCGAGGCTCCGGCGCCCGCGGCGGCGCCCTGGACCGCGCATACGACTGGTTTATCCATGTTGAACAGCAACGTGGCGATCGGGTTGTAGTGCTCGCGCACCGTCGCGAGTGGATCATCGCCGGTGAGATTGTCGACGTGCTCGACGAGGTCTTGCCCCACACAGAATGCACGTTCCGACGCGCCCTTCAACAAAATGGCGCGGCAGCCGTCGTCTTGCTCCGCCGCTGCCAACGCTTCCCGCAGCGCATTCTTCAGTTCTGTGTTCAACGCATTCATGGCCTTCGGCCGGTTCAGCGTGATCGTTGTCAGGCCGTCGGTGGTCGTCGTGGTCAGCACGGAATCAGCCATTGATCCTCATTTCGGTGGCAGGCATTGATCGACAAAGTGGTCAGCTGCGGGACGCAGCCGCGCGGCATGGGTATCGAAGAAGGCCGCGGCGTCGGCGCCGGCCCAATTCGGTGGGCACAGCTGCGGCGGAAGTTGCGGGTCGGAGAACAAGAACACGCGAAAGGCATGCACCAGCTGGAACCTCGCGGTGTAGGCGGCTTCGGAGTCGGACTGCGGATCGGCTGTCGCGACAACCGGCCCCATCGTAGAGATGAATTCGAGATAGCGCAGCGCCAGGTCGTCCAAGTCCCATGCGCGGCAGGCCAACGCTGCCGTGTCTCCGTGATGTGCGGCCGAGAACCGCGTAAAGGTGATGTCGGCTTCGTGGAAGACCTGCTCCAGTTCCGTGTCCTGCCACGGCGAGATCCAGGTGCCGGCCGATAGGGGACCGTAACCGTGGAAGCGCAGCGCCGTGGCAAGCTGTGCGCGCGTGCTGCGGTGAGTCGGCGGGGAGAACAGCACCATGTCGAGGTTGCCATCCCACTCTTTGTGTCGCGTGCGGTAGATCCGTGCCGCGGACTGGTCGAGCCGGTGCATCGCGCGAGCGGTCAATGCATAACCGCGGGCGCCATGCGAGTCGGTGGCGCGTAGCCAACCCTGCCGCACCATTCGCGAGACGGCGGTGCGAACAGCGGGACCGGTTATGCCCACGGGAGCGAGCGCACAGACGAGGGAGGCGATGGGGGCGCAGCCGCCACGCTGGCGCAGATAGTCGCCGTATAGGTCGAAAAGTGCCGAACGCGCGTGCATTTACCTGTGTGTTTGCTTTCGTAGTGCCGTTGTTTGTGCGGCGCACGTCGCACACGCTGACGGCGGCTTCTCGAGGCATAGCCAGCCTGTCATCAGTCGGCGTGTGGGCGTGAAAACACGTGTGAGTGTGGCAAGAATTCAATAGAAACTCAAGGTTGCGTCACATAAGTGCTGGGCCGGTTTCGGATTGTGCAGGGTAATCAGGGAAGATAGAGCGTCGAGTGTTCGGTATCAGCCGGACTGACTAACAGAATGTCCCACCATGAAGCCGCACAGGGCGGCATTAAGTCGAGGGGAGTCAACACATGGCGGCCATGAAACCGCGGACAGGCGACGGTCCGCTGGAGGTCACCAAGGAGGGCCGCGGCATCGTCATGCGGGTCCCGCTCGAAGGCGGCGGCCGGTTGGTGGTCGAAATGACCCCCGATGAAGCCGACACCTTGTCTGAGGAACTCAAAAACCTTAACGGCTGAGCTATTTGATGTGTCGGAATCTCTTTGGGTCTCGGCGGCCGGTGGGTGTGTCTTGCCTGCTGCCGGGGCCATCCCTTTTTC
>DXIM01000050.1 GCA_019112895.1 Candidatus Stackebrandtia faecavium | reverse complement strand
TTTCGGAGGTGAGCGCGTTGATGGCCCGCGGACGATTGAGGACTATGCGCCCCAATCGTCCGGTGACGCGGACGATGACCGGTGGCGTACTCATCCGTTTGCCCCCAAAAGGTCCCGGGCGATGATGACGTTCATGATTTCGTTAGAGCCTTCCAAGATTCTGTGCACGCGCAGGTCGCGGACGATCTTTTCGATTCCGGTTTCGGCGAGGTACCCGTATCCACCGTGCAGCTGAAGCGCCATATCGGCGACCTCGAAACCCGTATCGGTGGCGAGGCGTTTAGCCATTGCACACCGCGATGTCGCCTCAGGCCGCTTGGCTTCGAGTACCATCGCCGCATCCCACAGCAAAAGCTGAGCCGCGTGCAGCGACGTATGCGCTTCGGCGATGCGGAACCGTAGTGCCTGTGCATCGGCGAGCGGCTGCCCGAAAGCGACCCGCTCCTGAATGTACTGTTGCGCGCTCGTCAACGCGGCCCGCGCGCCGCCGATCGAGCAGGCCCCGATGTTGAGCCGGCCACCGTCCAAAGCATGCATCGCGATGGAGAAACCGCCGCCTTCATGACCCAACAGGGCGGCGTCCGGCAGCCGGACGCCATCGAGGATCACTTGCCGGGTCGGATGGCAGTTCCAGCCCATTTTGGATTCGTTCACCCCGAAGGACAATCCGGGCGCCTGTTTCGGGACGACGAAAGCCGAAATGCCCTTGGCTCCCGGTTCTCCGGTACGCGCGAAGACGATGTAGATGTCGGCGGCACCCGCACCGGAGATGAACTGTTTCACCCCGTCGAGGACCCAGCTGTCGCCGTCGCGGCGCGCACGCGTAGATATGGCCGCGGCGTCCGACCCGGCGCCCGGCTCGGTCAAGCAGTAGGCCCCCAGCGCGCTCATGTCGCACAGGGAGGGTAGGTATTCGGCGCGCTGCCGATCCGTCCCGTAGGTGTCCAACATCCACGCCACCATGTTGTGGATCGAGATGTACGCGGCGACCGCTGGGCACCCCGTGGCCAAGGCCTCGAACAGCAGCAACGCATCGGGGCGTTCCAGCTGCGAACCACCATGCCGTGCATCCACATAGACGCCACCGAAGCCCAGCTCTCCGGATTTGCGCAGGACATCCGTGGGAAAATGTTTCGACCGGTCCCATTCGATGGCGTGGGGCGCAAGATGCTCCGCCGCGAAATCCTTTGCCGTTTCAGCGATGGCGCGTTGTTCTACGGTCAGTTCCATTACCGCCCCTAGTTCATTGTGGGCATGACGAAGGATGCGCCGGAGCGCACGCCCGCCGGCCAGCGAGTGGTCACGGTCTTGGTGCGGGTGTAGAAGCGGATCGAGTCGGGCCCGTGCTGGTTCAAGTCGCCGAATCCGGAGTCTTTCCAGCCGCCGAAGGTGTGGTACGCGACCGGAACCGGGATCGGCACATTGACGCCGACCATGCCGACCTCGACTCTCCTGGTGAAATCGCGCGCCGCATCGCCGTCGCGGGTGAACACCGCGACCCCGTTTCCGTAACGGTGGTCGTTGACGAGCTTCACGGCCGCCTCGTAATCATGTGCACGCACCACGCTGAGGACGGGGCCGAAGATCTCTTCGGCGTAGATGCGCATGTCCGGTGTGACATTGTCGAAGAGCGTCGGGCCGACGTAGTAACCCTCGGGGTGGCCGGTAACCGCTATGTCGCGGCCGTCGACCGCCAGCGTCGCGCCTTCGGCGACTCCGATGTCGATGTACTCCCGCACCTTCTGCAGGGCCTGTGCGCTGATGAGCGGGCCGAAATCGACCGCAGCGTCGTCGCCCGGACCGACGACCAGTTCGTGGGCGCGTTGCCGCAACCGTTCGACCAACGCCTCGGCGGTCGATTCCCCCACCGGGACGACGGCGGAGATCGCCATGCAGCGTTCGCCGGCCGAGCCGTAGCCGGCGCCGATCAAGGCGTCTACGACGGAATCGAGGTCCGCGTCCGGCATGACCACGGCATGGTTTTTGGCGCCCCCGAAGCATTGTGCGCGCTTGCCGTTGGCCGTGGCCTTCGCGTAGACGCGCTGGGCGATGTCGCTGGAACCGACGAATCCGACCGCGGCGACCCGGGAGTCAGTCAGGAGCGTGTCGACCGCCTCGACGTCTCCGTTGATGACATTGAAGATCCCCGGCGGGCCCCCGGCGTCGATGAAGAGCTCCGCGAGCCTCAGGGGTACCGATGGGTCACGTTCGCTGGGTTTGAGGACGAAGGCGTTTCCACAGGCGATCGCCGGTGCAGCTTTCCACAACGGAATCATTGCCGGGAAGTTGAACGGCGTAATACCAGCAACGACTCCCAGCGGCTGGCGCATCGAATACACATCGATGCCGGTCCCGGCGTTGTCCGTGTATTCGCCTTTCAACAGGTGCGGCACGCCGGTGGCGAAGTCAACGACGTCAAGACCGCGTTCGACATCACCGCGCGCATCGGCAATGGTCTTGCCGTGCTCCGAAGACAGCAGCTCCGCCAGCGAGTCGGTCTCGGCGCGAACCAGGGAGGCGAATTCGGCCATGATCCTGGCACGGCGTTGCGGGTTCATCGCGGCCCAGTCGGGCTGCGCGGTATGAGCATCGGCGATCGCTGCCCGGGTTTCGTCAGCGGATGCCAACGGAAGCTGGCGCGATACCGTGCCCCGGCTCGGATCGAACACGTCGGCCATCCGCCCCGATGTGCCGGCTACCGCTTTTCCGCCGATGTAATGGTGCAGCTGCTGCATTTCGTGACTCCCTGTCGAAGCGGCTCATTGGCGACGTCTTCCTGCTCGATGCCCGCAAGCGTCGGCTCGGCACGCGCGTTGATCCGCAATGGCCGAAAGTGACGAACGCGGATGTTCCGCTCGGTCGCGCGGCGATCCCAATCACCGGACCGGCGACTGTCGGTCTCGCCCGTCGCGTTGCCC
>DXIM01000007.1 GCA_019112895.1 Candidatus Stackebrandtia faecavium | reverse complement strand
GAAACGGCGTTAACGCTTCAACAACGTAACGGCCGCGGCATCCTAGGATGCCGCGGCCGTTACGTTGTTGAAGCGTTAACGCCGTTTCTTGCGTTTCTTCGACCCCGAACTACCACGGTTGCCCGAGGTCTTAGCTGACGTCTTGGGGCGCGAACCCGGTCGCGGCGCCGTCGACGCGCCACTCAGTACCTTCACCGAAGGTTCATCGTCGGCGTCGTCATCCGAATCGACTTCAAGTTCGACCTTCTTGGAGGGCGTGTCATCTTCCTCGTCCGCAGCGCCCGGCCTGGACCGACGTTCCAGCACCTTGCGAGTGTGCTCCCGGTAAACCGGAGACATCAAGGTGATGTCGACCAACAGCGGAGACGAGACGAACAGCGACGCATAAGTACCGGTCGCGATACCGACGAACAGCACCAACGACAGGTCCGTCAACGTACCGACACCGAGCAGGCCGGCACCGACAAACAGCAGTCCCGCCACCGGCAACAAACCGATGATGGAGGTGTTGGTCGACCGCATCAGGGTCTGGTTGATGGCGCGGTTAGCACCCTCGCCGTAGGTCGTGTCGCGTTGCTTCAGGATGTCCTTGGTGTTCTCGTGGACCTTGTCGAAGACGACGACGTTGTCGTACAGGGAGTAACCCATGATCGTCAGCAGACCGATCACCGTGTTAGGTGTGACCTCGAAGCCGACGAGAGCGTAAATACCGGCGGTGAAGATCAGCGTCTGCAGCAGACCGATGATCGAAGCGCCGGACATGTCCCTGTCGTACCGGAACCACAGATATCCGCACACGAGGAGCAGGAACACCACGAGCGCGACAACGGCCTGTTCACTGACGGCGTCGCCCCAGGAGGAACTGACCTCGGAGACCGCGACCTCGTCCGCCTCGGTGCCCAGTTCACCGGCTATCGCTTCCTGAACGGCCGACGACTCTTCAGGGGAAAGGTCGGGGGTACGGATGATGTACCGGCTGGCGCCTTCGCTGCCTGCGGTCTGTCCCGAGGCCACATCGACACCAGTGGATTTCACTGCATCTTCGACATCGGGCAGTTCGTGGCCCTCTACTTGTTGGGCACTGAACTGGTTACCACCGACGAACTCAATACCCCAGTTGAACGGGAACACGAATATCGCCGCGATCGCGACCAGCGTGACGATGCACGAAATCCAGTACAACCACTTACGGCGACCGATGAAGTCAAAATTGGTGTCCCCGTTGTACAGCCTCCGCCACACCGCGATCGGGTTATTCGACTGTTTGGCCGGTTGAGAGGAATTCTTAGTGGCCACGGCTTATGACTCCTTTGCCTCGGCAGTGCCAAGTTTGCCCGTAGCCTGCTTCGACGGTCGGTTCATGCCCACGTGAATGCCCGACAGCTTCGGCGAAGCCATGATTTTTCCTCGGGAAAACACGGAGACGAGCGGATGGGTGAACAGGAAAACCAGGATCATCCCGGAAATGGTGGACAGACCCAGCGCGAACGCGAAGCCTTTCACCACACCGATGCCCAGTATGTACAAGACCACGGCCGACATGAAGTTGACGACGTTGGCCGAGATGATTGTCCGTCTCGCTCGCACCCAGGCACGGGGTACGGCGCTACGTGCCGAACGGCCCTCCTTGATTTCGTCCTTCAGCCTCTCGAACATGACGACGAAGGCGTCAGCGGTAATACCGACCGCCACAATGAACCCGGCTATACCCGCCAGAGTCAACGTCAGTCCTATCTGCTGACTGAGCATGACCACCATCGGATAAGTCAACGCCGCCGAGACCACAAGGCTCGAAATCACCGTCACACCAAGGAAGCGGTAATAGGCGAAGCAGTACAGGACCACCAGGAGCAAACCGATACCGCCGGCAATCATGCCGGCCTTGAGCTGTTCGAGTCCCAAGGTCGCCGAGACGGTGTCGATCGTTTCGACGTCGAATGCGGCTGGCAATGCACCGTATTTGAGCTGGTCCGCGAGAAGGTTGGCGTCCTCAGTGGTGAAGTCACCCGAAATCGAGACCTGGCCACCATTCGCGGCCCCCGGTTCGATCGTTGGCGCCGAAATGACCTCGTTGTCAAGGACAATCGCGACGTTCTTGTTCACCGTGCGCTTGGCCAGGCTGACCCATTTATCGGTGCCATCGGAGGTGAACGTGATGCCGACGGCCCACTGTCCGGGCGCCTGCTGGTCCGGTTGGACCGCGGCTGTCGATACGTCTTCGCCGATCAGGTTGGTCTTGGCCATCATGTACTTGACGTACGGCGGCGGTTGGTCAGATTGCTTGGCCTGCTGCACTTCCGACTCACTGGGGCGGTTGCACGCCACAACGGTGTTATCGATGTTGGAGATCGACCCCGGGGTGCGCGCGTTGAGCTGGCCGCACCCGATCGTCGGAATGTAGTACTGCATTTCGGGTTCCAGGACCGCGACGTCGTCGGGCGACAGGTCACCGAAGGGAGCCAGGGCCTCCATGACGCCGGACTGGGCTGCTTCCTGCATCGTCACCGGCTGGCCCTGCTCGGCCTTTTGCGCCACGAAAGCCTCGGCGCTCTTGACGACCTCGTCGTCGATCTTGCCGAGGACCTTCTCGCGCTTTTCTTTCAGGGCGTCGCTTTCTTTGTTCTCTTCGCCCTTGGCGTCATCCTCATCCTTGGACTTCTCGTCCCCGGATTCTTCGCCCTTGGACTCGTCGTCCTTGGCGTCCTCGGATTCTTTCGCCGATTCGTCGTCGGAGCCGGACGCGCTCTCCTCGTCGCTGGGGGTTTCACTGTCCTGGCCCTCAGCGTCCTGGGAGTCGTCGCCTTCCTTCGCGGCTTCTTCTTCGAATTCTTCCGGATTCTGCGCGCTCAAGTCCTGAGCCGGGGTGCCGACGACTTCACGGAAACGCAGTTCGGCGGGAGCACCGATCTCGCGCATCTCCTCCTGGTTCGTCTGCTTACCCGCGACGTTCACGACGATGTTGTTGGAGCCTTCGACGTAAACCTCGGGCTCGGCGACACCGGTACCGTTGACACGGTTCTCGATGATTTGACGCGCCTGCTCCAGTTGATCACCATTCGGCGTTTCGCCGTTGGGCAGGGAGGCGCGCAGCGTCATCGTCATGCCGCCTTGCAGGTCCAAACCGAGCTTTGGTGTGGGGAAGCCCTTGAAACCTGCGCCGGCGAACACCGCCAGCCACAGTAGACCTACAATCACCAAAAGCGACATGAAGTAGGGAAACACGCGCATTTGTTTGCGGGCTATCCCTTTTCGCCTACGAGCCACAGCCGTTTACTCTCCTCAAATCGGCGCCGGAATCTAGGGGAAGAATTCCGTCAAGCCGTCACCACAGCGCCTTTACGCGCCAACGTCAGTTTTGCGTGCCGTCGGCCAACGGCTTATCGCTGGATTTGGCGTCAGACGACTCTTTTTCTGCTTCGTCTTTTTTCTCGTCATCGGCAGTCGAGGCACTGTCGTCCACGGAATCCGTGTCCGAGTCGTCCTCTGATGCGTCGGTTGATTCTGCGCTTTCGGTGGTCTCTTCGTCAACGACCCGCGCGATCGAACCGCGTTCGTATACGCACATAACTCCGGGACTCACTTCGAGGGTGACGGTCGAGTCGTCGGAGTCGATGATTGTGGCGTGCAGGCCACCGATCGTGACGATCGTCTGACCAGGACCAGCCTGACGTTGCTTCTCCATCATTTCTTTCCGCCGCTTGTTCTGCGGACGGATCATGAAGAAGTACATGGCCAACATCAACGCGATGATGATTCCGGGCAGCAGCAGACCGCCGCCGCCTTCTGCCGAAGCTGCAAACAGCACGTACTGTGCCTTTCCCTGAGATTTCAATATTGAACGTCTGCGGAGTCTAGCTTGCCGCTATACACCCGTGAACAGCGCCACAAGGTCGCGACTGTGCAGCGATTATTCACTTTCCTTGACGGAATCGGCTGACGCGGCATCGATGTCAAACAATGCGTTTTGTGCCGCGGCGCCGGCACCGGACTGCGGTGGAGTTTTACCGACATGACGCCATCCCTTATCGGTGGCAACACGCCCTCGCGGGGTTCGCGCCAACAGGCCCGAACGCACCAAAAATGGCTCGCAGACCTCTTCAACTGTATCCGCCTGCTCACCAACCGCCACCGCCAAAGTGGCGAGGCCTACCGGTCCCCCGTTGAACGATTCGACCAATGCGTACAGGACCGCCTTGTCCAAACGGTCGAGGCCCAACTCGTCCACGTCGTAAAGTTCGAGGGCCGCGCGCGCTACCGCCCGGTCGATGACCCCGTCGGCGCGCACCTGCGCATAATCCCGGACACGACGCAACAGCCGGTTCGCGATCCGCGGCGTACCGCGCGACCTGCGGGCGATCTCCCATGCGCCGTCGTCGGTGACTTCCACCGCACATATGTGCGCGGAACGGTGCACGATCGTTTCCAAATCGCAAGCGTCGTAGAACTCGAGCTGCCCCATGAAGCCAAAACGGTCACGCAGCGGGCCGGTCAGTAGGCCGGAACGCGTCGTCGCCCCCACGAGCGTGAACGGTTCGAGATCGAGGGGTATCGCCGTCGCGCCAGGCCCTTTGCCGACCACGACATCGACGCGGAAATCCTCCATCGCCGTGTACAGCAATTCTTCGGCCGGCCGCGCCATGCGATGAATCTCGTCGACGAACAACACCTCACCGGGAGTCAAGCTCGTCAGCACCGCTGCTAGGTCCCCGGAACGTTCGATGGCAGGGCCGGACGTCTGCCGAAGCGGCACCCCCAGTTCCGCCGCAACGATCATCGCCAGCGTGGTTTTGCCGAGCCCGGGCGGCCCCGACAAAAGAATATGGTCGGGAGGCGTCTGGCGCCCCTTCGCGCCGGACAACAGGAGCTCAAGTTGCTGCCGAACCCGGTTTTGGCCAATGAGTTCGTCGAGTTTTTCGGGGCGCAGGCTCGCCTCGGCCGAAGTCTCTGCGGTGTGCGCCGTCGCCGAGGTGATGTCGGGGTCGTGGAAATCGTCGGGTTCAGTGCTCATCACGACTTACCTAGCAATCGGATGGCCTGCTTCAGCAATGCGGGGACATCGGCAGACTCGGTGTCGACGTCCTTGTCCAACTGGGTCAAAGCGGCACTGGATTCCTTCGCCGACCACCCCAGTGCCATGAGTCCCTGGTGCACCTGCTCGCGCCAGGCGATCGGGCGTGGCCCCTTCGGTGTCGACGCCTCGGGAACCGCCGTCGCCTGGACCTTGTCTTTAAGCTCCAATACCAGCCGCTGCGCACCTTTTTGCCCGACCCCGGGGATACGGGTCAGCGTCTTGGTATCGCCGCTGGCGATGGCGTTGTGAACGACGTCGGGCTGATGCACAGCCAACGCGGCCTGCGCCAACCTGGGTCCCACGCCACTGGCCGTTTGTAGTAGCTCGAACAGGTCGCGTTCGTCCGCCGCCGCGAACCCGTAAAGGGTCAGCGAGTCTTCCCGCACGACCAGCGATGTGTACAGGGTTGCGGTGGCCCCGACCCGCAGCTGCGCCGCAGTAGCCGGCGTCACCTTCACGGCGAAGCCGAAACCCGCGTTGTTTATGACGGCGTCTTGCGCCCCGACCGTCGCGACCGTTCCTTCGATGCTGGCGATCATGCGCCCGACCTTCCCGTACGAGTACCGTTCCTGCGGGCAGCGGCTTGAGCGAGCCGATGCGAGGCGTGGCCGCGCCACACGTGGCAGATGGCCAACGCAAGCGCATCGGCGGCGTCGGCCGGCTTCGGTGGAGTGTCCAATCGCAGCAATCTCGTCACCATGGCGGTCATCTGTTTCTTGTCTGCACCACCAAAACCCGTTATCGCGGCTTTGGCTTCGCTGGGAGTGTAGGTGGTGACTGGGACATCGGCCTTGGCCCCGATGAGTATCGCGACCGCACTCGCTTGCGCCGTGCCGATCACGCTGGCAGTGTTGTGCTGGCTGAAGACCCGCTCCACGGCTACGGCTTCGGGGCGGTACCGGTCCACGTACTGCGACAACTGCGAGTCCAGGTCGCACAGGCGTGTCGGCAGCGGATCATCGCTGCTGGTTCGGGCCACGCCCACTCCAACGAGCGTGCACGCCCGGCCGACGGTGCCTTCCACAATGCCGACCCCGCAACGGGTCAGCCCCGGGTCGATGCCCATAACGCGCACGCCGCATTCACCTCCGACATTTGTTCGAACCCTACCGTCGCCGTAAAGTATCGATAGCGAGGACGTCAACGTGTGCCTTATTACCTTGCCGACACGCTGTCGCGGTGAAACGATTCAGCCGTGAATGCTCGTATCACTATTGCAGACGGCCGCGAAGCGATCCTGAGCGCTTTCGGAGACGATCCGTTTGTGTCATGTTTCGTCTCGCACAGCTCCAGCGGAATAGTCGCAGATGGCGGCGTGGTGTTCAGTCGCCAGTTTCGCTCACGCAATTCCATTATGTGCTACGGCGATCCGGAGGTCACGACTTCCCTTCTGCCGCAGGCGATCGAGCGTTTTCGCCCGGAGCGCTGTACTATGCCGGTGCGCAACTTCGAATGCCTCGATGAGCCCGACCGTCCGATTCAGAAGGGGCGATGGGTGTGGTTTTACACCCGGACGAGGCCCGACCGCGATATCAGTGGTTTTCCCGGCGAATGGCTCGACGCCGACAGCCATGACGCGATCGAACAGCTCCTGGACGACGCATTCCCGACCGCGTCGATGCGTCCCAGCCAGAACGCATCGGACCGGCGCTGGTTCGGCAGCCGCGACGAGACGGGACGCCTCATCTCCTGCGGGGCCGCTTCAGGCCAAGACGGTGTCGGACCGATGCTGAATTCCATCGCAGTGCACCCGGATTCCCGCAAGGGCGGCGTAGGTTCCGACCTGACTGCCTGGGTCACGAACCGTCTTTTCGACGAAGGCAATAAACAGGTGTCACTCGGCGCACATCTTAATGAGCCCGCCACCCACCGGATGTATCGTCGGCTCGGGTACCACCAGGCACAAGAGTTGATTTCTGGCGAGGTCGCGCACGAGCCCGCCTCCTGAAATCGCACAATCCGCCGCGCCGCCGGTTCGCGTTCTCGGCATTACCCCTCCCCCATTTTTTGGAGTTGCCATGTCATCGAACACCACGTCCACCGTGTCGCGTCGGGTAGTACTCACTGCCGGGGCCGCATCCACACTGGCTTTGACCTTCGGAAGCACCGCTGTAGCAGCCGATTCGCAGCACCCGAAGCGCCATTTTCGCTTCGGCTCATTCAATATCCATCACGGGGCAGACGCGGATCAGACAGTCGATTTTGAACGCATAGCGCGGATCATCGAGCGGCTGCGGCTGGATGCCGTCGGCCTGCAGGAGGTCGACCGTTTCTTCGCGCGCAGCGACTTCGTCGATCAACCCGCATGGTTCGCCGACCGGTTGAATATGTCCGCGGTTTTCGGCGCGAACCTGGTTGACGCCCCGCAGGGACCGGGACGACCGAACGCCGAGTTCGGCACCGCAATCTTGTCCAAGGCACCCATCATCGAGTGGGAAAACACCCTGCTGCCCCGCAAGGGGGACCATGAGCAGCGCGGGCTGCTTCGTGCACGGATTCCCGCCGGTCACGGGGAAATGGACTTCTACACCACCCATCTGCAACACGACGACACTGACGAACGCGAGCAGCAGGCACGCACGATCGTCGAGCTTGCCCGGGATCGTCGTGAACCGTGCATCCTCACCGGTGATCTCAACGATGAACCGGGATCGTCCACACACGAGATCCTGGCTGACGAATTCGACGATGCTTGGCTGAAGGCTGGCCGCGGCGACGAGAACACTTTCCCCGTGGAGTCCCCAACGAAACGGATCGACTACATCTGGTCTCGCGGTGTGCGTCCTGTATCCGTGCGGGTCGACCACCACGACCCCACTGCCTCCGACCACCTTCCAGTGGCGGGACGTTTCGTGTTGAAGCGTCGGGCCTGATGCCGCACCGCGCCCCCTCTTTCGGTAAGCACCGAACGGAGGGTTCCGCGTTACTCACGATGCGCGGTATCTCGTGTTGCCTCACTCTCATTCACTGTTATGGACTAGCCGCCGCACGTAGGGTCCCCAGTAGCAGTAACCCTTGCCAGCATCGTTCTATTTGAGGTATTTCTGTGTCGTCCGCCGACATATCTACTCCGGATTCCACGGCATCCCACCCGCCAGCGCCCAAACGTTCCGTGGTCATGCTGGTTTTGGTGTTGGGGACGTTCACCGCGGTTGGACCATTGTCGACAGACATGTATCTCCCCGCGTTCCCACAGATCGCCCAGGACCTCGGCACACAGCAGACCCAAGTTCAGTTGACGCTCACCGCGGCCATGGTGGGACTTGCGCTCGGCCAACTGCTTATCGGCCCACTCAGCGACGCGGTCGGACGCCGGAAACCGATGCTGATCGGAAGCGTGTGCTTCACGCTCGCAACGATAGCTTGCATATTTGTCACCAATGTGGAGACTTTCATCGCCCTGCGTTTCGCGCAGGGCCTGGCCGGGGCCGCGGGGGCGGTTGTCGCGCGCGCTATCGTGCGTGACCATTTCGAAGGCGACAACGTCGCGCGCTTCTTCTCCCGGCTGGTACTGGTGTCAATGCTAGCCCCGATGCTGGGCCCGATCCTCGGCGGACAGCTACTCCACATCGGGCCATGGCAGTTGGGCTTCGTCGTACTCACTGGCGTATCGCTGTTGGGCATGACGTTGGCCTATTTCCTCTTGCCGGAGAGCCTGCCGGAGCACAAACGTCAACCCGTCAGCGGAGTCGCATTGCGCGCAAACCTTCGGCACCTCCTCAGCGACCTGCGGTTCATCGGCCCGATGCTGACCCTGTCGTTGGCGTTCGGCGCGATGTTCACCTACATTTCGACGTTCTCGTTCGTGGCGCAGTCGCAACTGGACGCCTCCGCACAGCAGTACAGCGTCATGTTCGGTTCGATCGCCGTCGGGATGCTGTTGGGCACGCAGATCAACGGCTTCCTCGTCGGTCGCGTCCACGTGACGATCCGGCTTGCGATCGGCATGACTCTTGCTGCCTTGGCAGTCACCACGCTCGGGGTCATTGCATTGAGCAACGTGACCAGCCTGATGGCCATCACCGTCCCGCTGCTCACGATGATGATCGGCGCGGGCATGATCTTCCCCAACTGCACGAGCCTTGCGCTGGGAAGTCAGTCGCCGCGTATCGCCGGAACCGGTTCGGCGTTGCTGGGCACAATCCAGTTCGCCATCGGCGGTGTCGTACCGACCGCGGCGACCTGGACTGCCACCGGCAAGGCCTCGCTGCTGAGCATGACGGTCGTTATGGCATGCGCGCTCACTGCGGCTGTCCTGGCCTACGTGCTGACGTCGCGTCTTGCGGCACGACGCCCCATTCCTGTACCCGCGATGGCGGTCGCCGACAGCTAATGCCCGCTTATTGCGGTGCGACCAGATAGCGTCGACCGATGATGGATAACGACGCTAGTGTCACCACGCGGTCGGGCGCCATCGCGATTCGGCAAGTCACGACGATCGATGAATGCCGAGTGCTCGACCGACTTTTGACGACCGTGTGGGGAGTCACCCCGCCGGCAACGGTGGTGGATCCGGAAACGCTACGTGCGCTTTCGTACTCGGGCAACTATGTCGCCGCCGCTTATCGGGGCGAAACGATGGTCGGCGGCACCGTATCCTTCGTCGCCCCCGATCATCATCTGCATTCGCATGTCACCGGTGTCCTGCCACAGGAGCAGGGCCGTGGTGTCGGGCTCGCGCTCAAACTCGAGCAACGGGACTGGGCCCTGCGCAACAAAATCACGTCGATCCAGTGGACCTTCGATCCGATGCGCATCCGCAACGCCTATTTCAACATCCAACGGCTCGGCGGCTTGGCCACGGCGTACCTGCCCGACTTCTACGGCGACATGGCCGACGAACTCAACGCCGGCACCGGCCCCAGCGATCGCCTACTGGTCGATTGGCGCATCGATACACCCCGAGTGCGCACCGCGCTATCGCACGGTCTCGAACCGCCCAGGGGGCGGGGCATTCCCGTCCACGACATTCAACGGCTACGCGACGAACTCCAGCCTGCCCTCCACAATGGCGAGGTCATCGCCGGAGTGGATGTCGGTGGCGGGTATTTCCTAGAAGGGCAGTCTTATGAAGATTGAAGGCATAGAACTCCGCCGCATCGAGATGCCTCTAGTAGCACCGTTTCGGACCTCGTTCGGCACCGAGACCGTCAAGAAGATCCTGCTGGTGCGCGTCGTCACCGCGCACTCGCAGGGTTGGGGCGAATGTGTAGCCGATGCGATCCCGTCCTACTCCAGTGAGTACGTCGACGGCGCCACCAACGTGATCCGCGACTACTTCATTCCCGCGCTCGCGCAGTCACGCGACATCGACATGTGGGACGTGGCGCCGAGACTGCGCACATATAAGGGCCACCCGATGGCCAAAGCCGCACTCGAAATGGCCATTATGGATGCACAGTTGCGGTCGCGCGGCGTATCGTTCCGCCAATTCCTGGGCGGCACCGTCGATCGCGTCCCCGCGGGCGTCTCGGTGGGCATCATGGATTCGATCGGACAGCTCCTCGACGCGGTCGACGGCTATCTTTCCCAAGGCTACGTCCGCATCAAGCTCAAGATCGAGCCCGGCTGGGACGTCGCCGCGGTCGCCGCGGTCCGCGAACGCTTCGGTGACGACGTTGCGCTCCAAGTGGACGCCAACACCGCCTACCGGCTGCACGACCTGCGCACTCTTGCCAAGCTGGACGCCTTTGACCTCCTACTCATCGAACAGCCGCTGCCGGAGGACGACCTGCGTGGACATGCCACCTTGGCCACTGAGTTGAAGACCCCCATCTGCCTCGACGAGTCCATCGTCTCCGCGAAATCAGCAGCGGACGCAATCGTCATGGGCGCCACGTCTGTCGTCAACATCAAACCCGGTCGCGTCGGTGGCTTTCTCGAGGCACGTCGCATCCACGACGTCTGCGCCGCCCACGACGTGCCCGTGTGGTGCGGCGGCATGCTCGAATCCGGAATCGGCCGCGCCGGCAACATCGCGCTGGCATCACTGCCGAACTTCACTCTGCCGGGAGACACGTCGGCGTCGGACCGTTATTACACGACCGACATCACACCACCCTTCGTGCTGCACGAAGGACACGTGACAGTGCCGGGCGGGGACGGCATCGGCGTCGAGCCAGATCCAGCCATTTTGGACAAGAACACGGTGTCGACGGAATGGATATCCTTCACCTGAGCGTGTCGTCTGACCCCTCGGCGAAGCCGCAGAAGTCGATCGCCGCCAAGGCCAGCGCCTGCGTAGCACGATTCAGCTCCGCCAGCGATACCCATTCATCCGCCGCGTGGGCCTGAGCGACATCGCCCGGACCGTACTGGACCGTTGGGATATCGCCGATCCCGGTCATCAATCGCAGGTCGCTGCCGTACGGTGCGCCCCATGTCTGCGGGGTCTCGCCGGTCACCCGGCGATGCGCCTCGGTGAGGCGATCGGCGACCATGCCGCGTTGCGCCGGCAGGCGCCCGGAAGCGAACTGACCTCCCCACCATTCGACGGTCACCGGATTTTCCGCCAGCCACGAGTCTTTGCTGCAGGCCCGCGCGATGGCCGCCTCGAACCGATCCTTTGCCTCCGCAATGGACTCGCCCAGTGCAATACCGAAGCGCCCCTGCGCCACCAGGGTGTCCGGCACCGACGACACCCAGTCCCCCGCGGTCACTGTCCCGATCTCGATCGGATAGGCAAGCTCCCAGCGACGCATCAGCGGATCCACCTGCGCGTTTCTCTCCTGTTCCAGAACGCGCAGGGCCGAAAAGATGGGCCAGAAACGTTCCACCGCGCTGACCCCGCTCGTGCGGTGCGATGCGTGCGCCGCCTTCCCGAACACGGTGAGCCGAAACGTCAACGCGCCGCCATTTGCCGGCACGATCGCCAGGCCCGTGGGTTCCGGAATGATGCAGGCGTCGGCGCTCCAGCCGCGTTCCAGCAGCCCATAGGTGCCGAGTCCCCCGTCTTCTTCCCCGATCACTCCGGCGATCAAGACGTCGCCGGCCAACGGCACCTCGGCTCGATCGAGCGCCCGCACCGCGAATAGGGCCGCGACGAGGCCGGCCTTCATGTCGCAGGCGCCACGGCCGTAGAGGCGACCGTCGCGCACGGCCGGAACGTACGGCTGCGTGACCGTCCACTGGGCAGGACTACCGGCGGGAACGACATCGGTGTGCCCGTTGAACATCAGGCTCGGTCCGCCGCCGGCGCCCCGGCGTCGGCCGACCACGCCCCAAGCCTCATTTCGGTCGACCTCGGCACCGGGGAATTCGGGCGAAGCGGCCAGGTCCGTCAGCGGTAGGCGCCAATGGTCGACGTCCCATCCCTGATCGCGGCACCATCGCGCCAGGTATTGCTGGACCCGCACTTCGTCGGGCGCGCCACCTTCGCTCGGGATTTCCACAAGTTGACGAAGCAGCGCGACTGCCGTTTCGGATTCGGTCGCGATGCACGACAGCGTGCGCTGTTGCCAATCCATACGACGCCCTTCCATCTTGGTGCGCTCATGATCGCAGTGGGGTCCCTGAGCGCAAATACCTCGGTTTCGATATATATTTAATATATTGTCGATTTCCGCCGGCGGCGATTCGCCCAGTGGTCTGTCAGGATGAAGACCCATCTCGAGAAGGGATTCGCGTGCAAAACCGACCTGTGCTTAACCAGAACCTGTCGAGCCTCGGTTCCACAATTTTTTCCCAAATGTCGGCCCTGGCGGCCCGCACGCAAGCATTGAACCTCGGGCAAGGCGCCCCAGACACCGACGGCCCCGCCGAGATCGTCGACGCGGCGGTCGCCGCGATGCGTGACGGGAACGGGAACCAATACCCGCCCTCGGCCGGCGTCCCACCGCTGAGGGAGGCCATCGCCGAACACCAACGACGCTTCTACGGGATGGAGTATGACCCGGCCACCGAGGTTCTCGTCACGTCTGGCGCGACCGAAGCGATCGCGGCGACCGCGCTAGCGATGCTCGAACCCGGCGACGAGGTCATCGCGTTCGAACCGTATTACGACTCCTACACCGCCACGGCCACGATGGCGCGGGCCAGGCTGGTGCCCGTCACCTTGCGCGCGCCGGACTTCCGCCCCGACCTCGATGCGCTCGCCGACGCCGTTACGCCGCGCACCCGCATGTTGTTGATCAACACGCCACACAACCCGACCGGCATGGTGCTGACCGATGCCGAGTCCGCCCGGATCGCGCAGATCGCCGTCGATAACGACCTTCTCGTCATGACTGACGAGGTCTACGAACACCTCGTTTTCGATGGCCGCCACCGCCCACTGGCGTCGTATCCGGGAATGCGGGACCGCACGATCACGATCTCGTCGGCGGGTAAGACCTTCTCCTTCACCGGATGGAAAATAGGGTGGATCGTCGCCGACCGCGCGCTTGTATCGGCGGCCGCTACCGCTAAGCAATACCTGACGTTCACCAGTGGTGGACCGCTGCAGCACGGCATCGCGCACGCGTTGAGAATGCCAGACTCGTACTTCGACAAGTTCCGCTCCGACCTGGAACGCAAACGCGACCTGTTCTGCGGCGGCCTGCGTGAAGCCGGATTCGATGTTTTCGTACCGCAGGGCACCTACTTCGCCAGCATCGACATCGGGGATGCCTACGGCGGAGACGGCTTCGAATATTGCCTCTCCCTGCCAGAACGATGCGGCGTCGTCGCCGTGCCGAACGCGGTGTTCTACGACAACGAAGAGTACGGCCGCAGCCATGTGCGATTCGCGTTCTGTAAGCGCGAAGAGGTCTTGACAGAAGCGGTCGCGCGCCTGAAGACCCTCATGTAGACACCGGGAGGCATCACCATCGCAGGTCGACGATCGTTTTGATGTCGTGGTCTTCTTTGTGGAGCGCTTCGTCGAAATGATCCATATTGACCGTACGGGTGATGAGGCGCTGCAACCACGCCGGTTCCGCGCGCGACAAAGTATCGACCGCCTGCCCGAAGTGGCGCCGGTTGGCGTTGACCGAACCGAACATGACGACGTTGTTCAGGACCATCTCGCGACTGACCTCGTCAAGGTTCATCGACACGTTCGACTGCGTCAAAGGAAACCCGGTCAAGCAGATCACCCCGTTCTCTGCGACCAGCAAAGGCAGGGTCATGACGACCTCGGCCGCGGCCGTGGTGTCGATGACGATGTCGGGGCGAATCGTCAAGTCCCCCACGTCGGTGCTGTGGTACGTCGCCCCGAGCTGTTCCACGACCGCCGGCTTCGGTCCGGATTCGACCCGGTCCAGCACATGCACCTCGTATCCGCGCTGGACCCCGATCAAGGCCGCCAGCAGACCGATCGGCCCCGCACCCGTGACCAGTACCGTCCCGGGCGTGTACGAGGCGCGGGCCGACATGTGCTCGATCTGTTCCCAGGCTTTGGCCGCTACCGAGGTCGGCTCAGTCAACACACCGAGATCACCGAGCTCGGCGGGCACCGAGACCGCATGGTCCGGCTCGATCCGCCACAGTTGGCAGCCGAAGCCGTCGAGCTCCTTGATGCCGTGTTCGGTGTAGCGACCGTTGCGGCAAAAGTCCCATTCCCCACTCGCACACGACTCACACGGTTCCGGGTCCGGCCTGCGCACGATTCCCACGACCCTGTCGCCTGGGGAAAAGCCGCTGCCGGCGGGCGCATCGAGCACCTCGCCAAGCGACTCGTGCCCAAGGATGAGCCGGTCGCGCCCAGGCGGGGCCGCACCGTGCAGCCCGGACACGATTTCTGTGTCCGTGCCGCACACGCCAAGAACATGCCCCGCAACCAGCAGGCTGTGGGTGCTCGTATCCGGCTCGTCGACATCGACGACCTGCGCGTGCAACGACTTTCCGGGTATCACAGTGATCGCCTTCATAGCCGCATGATCCATCAACCGACCGGCATCGGCTGCCGTTTCGCGCAGCTACGGCACTGCGGCTAAACGGGTGTTACCAGGGGCAATGCCCGTGGTCGGACTCGGACAGTGACCGGCAGGGTCGCGATCTCGTCCCCGTCTGCGCATACCGGCACATCACGGTCGCAGTCGACGGTGACGGTGTGGGCCCGTTCGATCGTGATGTCGGAGCGCGATACGTGCGTGCCGTGTTTCGCCTGGCGCATGAAGGACACGATCGCGGACTTTCGCAGATCCCCAATGGTCATCACATCGAGCCGGCCGTCGTCGAGTTGCGCCGACGGCACGATCTTCAGGCCGTGGCCGTACACTCCGGAGTTCGCAATCACGGCGGTGTGACCGGTGAAGCTGCGCGTCGCTCCGTCCAGCGTGACCGTGTATCGGGCCGAACGCCACGACGCCAAGGCACGCACCGGCGCTATGCGATACAGCAGCAACGCCGGGACCCAGCGGTTGGCGTTGATGATGCGGGTGGCCAGCGAATCCACACCGACGTACACGTTTCCGGGAACCGTCACCTCATTGATCTGCGCGACATCGATGCGCTCGATCGGGCCGTCAAGCAGCATCGCCGCGCTGAGGCTCGGGTCGGACGGGATGCCGCGTAGCCTCGCGAAATCGTTTCCGCGCCCGGTCGGGACGATCGCCATGGCTCCGTTTGAACCCGCAACGGCGGTGGCGACGTCGCGCACCAAACCATCACCACCCACCGCCACCACGATGCGTTTCTCGGCTGCCGCCTGCGTCGCAGCGGCGATCGCGTGGTCACGGCTGACGGTGTTGATCGTGTCGACCTCGATTCCTTGCGCGTGCAGCGCAGAGGCGACCTGCCGCCATACCGATGCCGACGTCCCATCACCGGAGACCGGGTTGACCAGTGCGCTATAACGTCGCATCGGCGGCTTCCGGCGCGATCAGTACACCCGGGTTGCAGACGCCTGCCGGGTCCATCACCGCTTTGACCGCGCGTAGGGTTTCCATCCCCAGCTCTCCGATCTCTGCGTGATATATCGAACGATGCACCGTACCTATACCGTGGTGATGACTGATCGCGCCACCGGCCGATCGGATGGCCTTATTAGCGGCCTCCTTCGCCGCATTCCATTGCCCGACAGGGTCGTCGGATTGGGCGCATGCCACGGTGAAGTAGAGGCTGGCGCCGGTTTCATACACATGGGATATGTGGCATAGGACCAGGGCGTGGCGTCCATCGCCATTGAGCTCCTGGGTGAGCGCGCCCGTGACTGCAGCGCGAATCTGCGGCAGTTTCGACCAGAAGCCGGCTGTTTCCAGTGTCTCGACGAGCATGCCTTCATCGAGCAGCGCGTCGCGCAAGTAGGGCGCGGCAAAGCGCCCGCGTTCCCAGGACGGACCTGCTTCAGGGTCGGCGGGGCGCCCCCCATGGTGGGTGAACAACTCCTCGACCTGGTCACGCTGGCGCGAGACATCGTCGTGTGTCCCTTCAAAACCGACGATCGCGAGGCAACCGCCGGGGCCCCCTTCCAGCATCTTCGACGGGTTGGACAGGTTCACGGCCGTTTCGGCCTCATCGGACAAGCGCACCACCGCCACGTGCGGTCCCTCTTGCGCGAGCGCGCGAAGCGCCCGCGTACCGGTATCGAAGTCGTCGAAGGCCCAGCCGTCGTATTCGCGCCGCTGCGGTATTGGACGAATCACCACGGCGACGGAGGTGACCACCCCGAAGGCGCCTTCGCTTCCCAAGATCAGTTGACGCAGGTCGGGACCGGTCGCGGACATGGGGGCGGTACCCAGCTGCAATGTTCCGTTCGGCGTGGCGAGGACGAGGCCCACCACCATCTCGTCGAAGCGGCCATAACCGGCCGAGGCCTGACCGGCGGAACGGGCCGCGGCGTAACCACCGACGCTGGCGAACTCGTACGACTGGGGAAAATGCCCGAGCGTGAATCCGTGCTGCTGCAGTTCCTTCTCCACCTGGGGACCGCGCAGTCCCGCCTGCAGCGTCGCTGTACGCGAAACCGGATCGACGTCGGTGACCGCGTCGAGACGACGCAGGTCGATCGTGAGGATTCCCGCGAAGCCGTCCCGTGACGGCTCGAGCCCCCCCACCACGGATGTGCCGCCGCTGTAGGGAACGACAGCGACTTTGGCCCGCATGCACTCCTGCAGGATCTGGACCACTTCGTCGTGGCTGGCCGGGTACGCGACGAGGTCCGGAGCGGCGTGCGCATCGCCGCTACGCAGGCGCAGCAGGTCTGTCGTGGACCATCCGCCGGCATGCGCGACCCGCGATTGGTGACTGTCGTCGACGTGCCGCTCGCCCACGATCGCCACGAGACGTCGCCGAAAATCGTCCGGCAGGCGGCTGTCGGGAACGGTGGCCTGCTCTGGCTCGACCGATGCAGCGGCCGTGTCGGCCCCCAATTGACGCAAGGTGTCCCGCATTCCGGGCTTGAGCTGTACGGCATGGGCGGGGTCGCCCCAGCGGTACGGAACAGAGTCGGTCGGGTCCGGCGATTGCGTCATGTGGGCCTCGCGAAGTTGGTGATACAGTGACACACATAATGTATCAGTGTTACATTCCGGTCGAATTGCGAGCGTACTGATGAGTTCACCGAACACGATCGACAGCGACACGATTCTCGACGCGGCATATGACCTCCTGCGCAACGTCGGTCTGCAACGGGTCACCATGGCGGACGTGGCCCGCAAAGCCGAGGTTTCGCGCGCCACCCTCTACCGGCGGTTCGGCAGCGTTCGCGAAGTCATCGCCGCCCTCGCCACACGCGAATGGTCCGCCATCGTGAGCGAAACACCCTTCGCGACGATGGGGCACCCGGTCCGCCCACTGCTCGTGGACGCGATCGTCGAACTCGTCGGGCGCATCCGGGTCCATCCCTTGCTGCGCAACATCATCGATCTAGACCCGAATTTTCTGCTGCCGTACTTGCTGCACCGCAAAGGCGCGAACGCGAACCAGCAGCTCGAGCTCCTGCATGCCGCGCTCAAGATCGGACACGCCGACGGGTCGATACGCGACGACGACGTCCACATGCAGGCCAATTCCGTCTTGTTGAACGCCTGGTCGTTCACATTGACCGGCCCGGTCCTCGTCAACGAAAACGACGGGACCGGACCCCAGCTGGAGGCCTTGGACGGGCAGCTACGACTCCTGCTCGACCGTTACCTGGCCCCCTAGACGCCACAGCCATCAAGGCGAAGCAATCACGAATGGACCCCTACCGTGTCAGCGCTAACCTCCCTCAATTCCAGACGCCGCAATGCCGAGATCACCGACCTCGGCCACGAACCGACCGTCGACGTCTTGGTCATCGGCGGCGGCGTGACCGGCGTGGGAGTCGCGCTCGATGCTGCCAGCCGCGGCCTGTCCGTCGTGCTGGCCGAACGGCACGACCTCGCGTACGGCACGAGTCGCTGGAGTTCCAAACTCGTCCACGGTGGCCTGCGTTATTTGGCGTCGGGGCGGGTGAAAATCGCCTACGAAAGCGCCGTCGAACGCGGCACGCTCATCGAACGCAACGCGCCGCACCTGATCCGGCCGCTACCGCAAGTCGTTCCGCTTCTTCCTTCGACCGGCCTGTGGCGGGCCGGCTTGATCCGCACCGGGTACTTCGCAGGTGACCTGCTGCGGATGGCGGCACGGACGCCCTCGCACACCCTCCCCCGCTCGCACAAGGTCACTTCCGTGCAGATGCGCAGCTACGCGCCGACGATTCGCACGGCCGGCCTTCGCGGCGGGCTCGTCTTCTGGGACGGCCAGCTGGTCGACGATTCGCGCCTCGTTGTGGCGATAGCGCGAACTGCCGCCGGTTACGGTGCCAAAATCTTGACGCGCTGCGCGGCCACCGACGTCACCGACCACGGCGCGACACTGCACGACACTGTCACCGACACTGACATCCCCATCCGGGCGCGCAGCGTCATCAACGCCAGTGGCGTCTGGGCCAGCCAGGTCGCCAAGGACGTGACCGTGCGCCCGAGCCGCGGCACGCATCTCGTCTTCCCGCGGGAAGCGTTCAACGGGCTGGCAGCAGGTCTCACGGTCCCTGTCGGCGGCGAAACGAGCCGGTTCGTGTTCGCGCTGCCGGCCGACGGCCGCGTCTACGTCGGACTCACCGATGAAGATGCTCCCGGACCGATACCGGATGTGCCGCGAGCGACCGAAGCCGAGATCGATTTCTTGATCGACACGATCAATACCGCGTTGGCGAAACCGTTGAGTCGCGAAGACATGTTGGGAACATATTCGGGCCTGCGCCCGCTCGTCGACACTGGTTCCGGCCAGGCCTCCGATGTCTCCCGCAAGCACGCCATCATCGCCAGCGCGAACGGCCCCATCACCGTGATCGGCGGCAAACTGACCACCTACCGGCGAATGGCTGAAGACGCCGTCGACGCGGCGGTAGAGCGCCACGGCCTGCACGCGCGGGCCTGTGTCACGAAGAACCTCCCCCTAGTCGGCGCCACCGACCGCGACACGCTGTCGATGATCCCGGCTCCCCCACGCCTCGTGCGGCGCTACGGGACCGAAGCCGTCAAGGTGCTGAACATGGCGGCACACAATCCGACGTTGTTGGAGCCGGTCGCTGTCGGCGTCGACACCACGATGGCCGAGTTCCTGTTCGCGGTTCAGCACGAAGGCGCCCTCGACGAGGCCGACATCCTCGACCGCCGCACCCGGCTCGGGCTCAGCCCGGCCGACCGCGAAGCCGCCGCGCCGTCGGCGCGGGGCGCGTTGCTGTCCAGTGACGGCATTCACCATTGATGCGGTTGCCGGCGGGTGTTGGCGTAGACGCCAGTGGCGGGTGAGTATTCGGTGAACCAGTGACGCGTGCGAGGTGTAGATATTTCCTTCGCAGCGTCCGATATGGCCCTAGGCTACGGACATGGGGAGCAACACGGTACGTTCTACTACTTTGTGGATTGGCACGTTTTGCCTGGTAGCCGCAGGAATGACCGCATGTCAAAGCGAGCCGAAACTATTGCCCGGGAAGACGACGCAGGCCTCGGTCTCGTTGAGCCCGTCTGAAGACACGCAGGACCTTCCAGTCAGCACGGAGCTGGGGATCACCGTCGATAAAGGCGAAACGACGCAGGTCACCGTCGAAGACTCCGACGGTACCGACATTCCCGGCACGATGCGCGACGATGATTCCGCCTGGGTGCCTCGAGAACCTTTGGATTACGACACGTTGTACACCGCAAAGGTCACCGCCGAAGACAGCGACGGGATACCTGCCAGCGCCACCACGTCCTTCCACACGATGTCCGAGCCGAAACAGAAGGTGTCGGCAACGGTGTGGAACGACCCGAAATACGAGTACGGCCAGGCCATGACCGTGCAGCTCGATTTCGAAGAGGGTTTCGAAGTCGACGAGGACCATCGTGAAGCCGTCGAGAACCGTTTGTTCGTGTCGAGCGAACCGAAGCAGGAAGGCGCTTGGCACTGGTTCGACGGCAACCATCTGGAGTACCGCACCAAGGAATTTTGGGAACCGGGCACCACTATCTCGCTGCGCGCCGCCCTTGAAGGCGTGCCGTTGGGAGACGGGAAGTACGGCTCGGAGGACCTCGAACAAGACATCCAGGTCAGCGACATCGCCCGCAAGATCGAGGTCAACGACGACGACAAGGAAATGGTCGCCTATAAGGACGGCAAGGAAGTGAAGTCGATGCCGGTCAGTCTCGGCAAGGCGAGCACTCCGTCGTATTCGGGAACGATGACGGTGATGGAGAAACTCGAACACACGATCTTCGACACGACCGCCCAATGTGGCGGCAAGGTGCAAGGATCGGACTGTTACCGCACACCCGTGGATTGGGCACAACGACTCACCTGGAGTGGTCAGTTCATTCACTCGGCACCATGGTCCGTGGGTGACCAGGGCAGCCGCAATGTCTCGCACGGCTGCGTCAACGCATCACCGCAGGATTCGAAATGGATCTTCAATTTCGCTGCGGTCGGTGATCCGGTGATCGTCAATGGCACGGGCACGAAGCTTCCCTACGGCGACGGCTTCACCGCGTTCGACCTCAGCTGGGAGGAATACCTGGAGGGCAGTTATGCCACAGACGTGCCTTCCGACGCCAGCGCCGACTCGGACTGAGCGTTAACGCACACGCACGCGGCGGCCGCGACAGCATGCGCAATGTTGTCGCGGCCGCCGCGTTGCGATACTGGGCGCATGAAGATCTCGCGTCCGGTCGCAGTGTTCCTATTCGCGCTAGCCGCTTTCATGGTCGCCGAGTGGACCATGCTGGGCTTCAACCTCACGGAGGGGCATCCCACCGCGTTCTATGTCGTCCACGGCATTTTGATCGCCACCAACATCGTGCTCGCCCTCACGCTGACCGTGCTGGTGTGGCGCAGCTGGCGCGCCGCCTCCCGTAACCAGTGACTGGGGTCGCGTGCTGCAGCGCGTGATCGCCTCCACAACCGCGGTGATCCCGGGACGGGGCAGGCTGCCGCTTCGACATAGGAGCACGATGTCGCGTGAGGCGTCGGCGCCCGCCAGCGGTGCGACGCGCACGCCCGGTGTCCCGGAGATGTCGGCGCTGGCCGGCAGCAACGCGACGCCTTGGCCGGCCGCGACGAGTGCCGCCACCACCGCGTAGTCGTCGCTGCGGTGCACGATGTCGGGCACGAAGCCGTTGGCACGGCACAGTGAGGGCGCCAGGCGGCCGAAATGGCTGTCGGGCGTGCCGCTGATCCAGGGTTCGCGGCTCAGCTGCGATAGCGACACCGGATCGCCTTGTCCGACGAGGCGATGTTCTGAAGGCAGCACAGCAATGACGGGGTCGCGAACGAGAGCTCGCGCCGTGATGCCGTCCTGCGGCGCCAGGGGCTCGGCATCGTAGGACGCGACGATTGCGACATCTATCCGGCCGCTGGGCAACGCGTGGACTGCTTCCTCTGTGGACATACTCGCGCTTTCGATGCGCAGCTGCGGGTGGCGACGTTGCAGCATCACCAAGGTCGCGGGAAGAATCGTGGTGGCCGCGGTCTGGATCGCGCCGATCGTGATCGTGCCCGACGGGACTGCGTTTTGGATCCGTTCGACCGCCGACTGTGCCGCCTCGATCTGGTCCAGGACGGTGCGGGCATGGTCGGCCAGTTCGTGCCCGGCTTCGGTGAGGATGAGTCCGCGTCCCACTTTTTCCGTCAACGGCACTGTCACCTCGCGCTGCAGCAGAGCGAGCTGGTGGCTCGCGGCGGATCGGCTCAGGTGGAGTTCCGCGGCGGCGGCGGTGAGCGTGCCGCGCAAGCGCAGGACGTGAAGCAGCCGCAACGAGGCAATCGGCATCATTGGTGAATGATATCGAACAATCAAGGTGAAAATGTTTTGCTTGTTCGACCACAGATATCGGTGTGTACTTGGTCTAACACCGAACCGTGGAGGTACACATGGGCACCACTACCGCATCCGCACCGGGCGGGACACCGTACGCCCCCGGCGCGATACTCGACAGCACCCAGGCGCACGTGACGAAACTGCAGCACGCGTGGCAACACATCGCCCAACGCGACCGCGATGGCCTACCTCTTTACAACCTCAGCGGTCTGGAACGTGGCCTGCATTTCCCGCCCGATATGCCGGAATGGGTCGATGATGACGAATGGGCGGGAGCACTGTATTCCGACAAGGTCCGCCAGCAGGGCCTGCGTCATCTCGGCGGCGATCCCGACAGGCACGACATCGCGGTCACCAACCGGATGACCGCGGCGCTGTTCGCCGCCCTGCAGGTGACAGCGACCCCCGGGTCGACCGTCATCGGCGTATCCCCCAGTTACAGTCACCCGGCCGTCGTGCGCGGGGTGCGGGACGCGCGTGCCGACTTCGTCGACACGGTCGGCGTCGACGCTTTCGCCGAGGCGCTCAATGCTGCCGACGATGTCTCCGTCGTCGTCGTGACGCGTCTGGCCGTCACCTACGATGCACTATCGGAAACCGACCTGCGCGAGATCATCGACCGGGCCCACGCGCGCGGGGCACTCGTGGTCGTGGACGACGCCGGGGGCGCACGCATCGGGCCTGCCATTCTCGACCAGCCGCGCACGCTCGCGTTGGGTGCCGATTTGGGGGCGACCGGCCTCGATAAGTACGGCGTGATCGGCCCGCGAGTCGGACTGTTGGGCGGCCGTGCCGACCTCGTGGCGCGCGCCCGTTCCCGCGCGTTCGAGCTCGGCAGCGAATGCCGTCCCGTGCTGTACCCGGCGGTCGTGCAATGCCTCGAGCAGTATGACTCGCAGCGGGTCAAGGACCTGGTCAACTCCACCAAGACCGTCGGCCTGAAGCTGCGCGAACGTCTCGGAGACTGGGTCGAGGAGACTCCGTTCATCACTCGGTTGAGCGCGGAAGCGATTCGGCATCAGTACGAGGTGCGCAGCGGTAACACAGTGGACATCGCGCCGGTGGAAGCGACCGCGGCACTGGCCATGTGCATGCTTCGCGACTACGGCATCCTTACCGTGCATTTTGCGGGGCTGCCGCCAGGCACCGCCGCGCTGCTGATTAAGTTCCTGCCGCCCGAAACAATCGCCGAGCTGGGTGGCGCCGACGTCTTCGTCGACGCCGTCGACTCGTCCATTACCAAGGCCGCTCAGGTGGCGTCCGACCCGAAGGCTCTGCGCGCTCTGCTCATGGGCAACGGATAGGACATGTCGGCATGAGCGGTGCGGGCCACTACCGGCCCGCACCGCGACGTCGAGTACCGCTACCTCACAACGTGTTCCACCATCAGCGGTCGTCTTGCCCGAAGTAGACGCGACCGTTCGACCACACGTAGTCCGCTTGTCCCCATCGCGCGGCGGAGGCGACGTCCGGGAAGAAGCCATGGCCGTTGAAGTTCGCGCTCGTGTTGCACAGCACCGGGATCCCACTGATTTTGGCGTATTCGGCGAGGATGCGTGCGGTCGCGCTGTTGGCCGACTCGTCGATCGTTTGCAGTCGCGCGGTTTCGTCCAAGTGAAGTACCGCCGGTATGCGCTCACTCCACTGATCTCGGGTGCGGTGCTCGAACAGCATGTACGGATCATGCCCGCCCGGTGTGAACACGTCCGCCGCGTGGGAGGACAGGCATACGGGAGCCACCGGGCGGTACGACGCCCGGTCCTTCATGTCATTCAACCTGTCCTTCATCGACAATGAGGTTGCCGCAGCCAAAATGGAGCGATTCCCCAGCGCCCGCGGACCGAGCTCAGCACGGCCATCCACGACAGCCACGGTCGCGCCGTCGGCATGCAGCAGCTGAGCGACACCTCGTTCATCGCATTCCCGAGAGTTCCAACCTGCAGGCAGTTGTCCGACATCGGCGCGCGGGCCCGAATACACGTCCCATTTCAGCCCGCTGCCACCGCGGCGGAACATCTCACACGCCGCGGTACCGATTGCCGCGCCCGAGTCGTTGGGGAACGGCGGGATGAAGATCTCGTTGAACACACCGCTGGCGCGGATACGGCTGTTCCATTTGATGTTGAGCGCGCAACCTCCGGCGAGCACCAGATTCAGTCGGGACGAGCGTGACAGCTGCGACGGGACCGGAGATTGGCCCGGAAGTTCGCCATGGACCGCCGATGTCAGGCTCTCCAGCAGTCGCAGGCCAAGATAGTCCTGGAAGCTGGTGATGAGGTCGGCATCGCTCATGCCGGCAAACCACTCATCTCGCCGCCTCGCCACGGTCTCACCAACCATCACCGCGCTTTGCGGACGACCGTCCCGCACGTCCGCCAGCAGCGAATCGAAGACCGAAAACGTATCCTCATTGACCGTTCCTAGCGCGGCGTATGCCATCGCCTTTCCGGCAATCGCCAGATGTCGACGCAGGAACTCGTCGTTGCCGAGGTCCAGGCTCGGCGCGTGAAACGGTCCGAACTGGCTACTGAAGTCGGCAAAACCATTGCCCGCGATAGGAAGCAGCGTCGCCACAGGGACCACCTGGCGGGTTCCGGCGATGACGGCGTAGAGCCGGGGCATCATCCCGCCGTCCCAGACCAGAACGAACGCGTCCTCTTCGCGCGCCGCGAACGGGCTCGCGCAGTATGCGCCCATAAGATGGTTGCTCACGTGGTGGTAGCTGACGTAACCACCACCGGGAACGCCGAAATCGTGATCGTCGAAAGTGAATCTGGCGACCGGGTCGGCATCGCCTCCCTTGTCTTGATAGGGCGCGACCATGAGCGTCTTGCGGTCTTTTCCGGAGCCGACGCTGAGGCGTGACGGTTTGCCGGAAGGAACGGCCTCGCCGCCGAAGGCGTCATCGTCGAACCAGCCGTCCACCACGAACTGGTCGATATCGGCGGGATCGCAGCCTTCGGAGCGCAGCACGTCGGTGACGACGCTGAGCTGCCCCAACGGGCTGTATCGGAGGCCGTTAGCGATCTTTTCTGTCTCGATACTGAACAACAGGCGGTCGCCATCGATCACGGCTACGCCTCCGTCATGTGTCAACTTGATGCCGCAAATGAGCACGTGCGTTCGCCTCTCACGCGAGTGGGACCGGTTACGTCACTTACACATATGCCCATAAGTGACTTTCGCTCACGGTATCGGTTTCAAACTGACACGCAAAGGCGCCCAACACAAGTCATTAAAACTTGATGTTGGGCGCCTTAACTGTTGGCCGGTTCGCTCAGTCCTCTTCGTCGAGTTTCGCCCAGACCTCGTCGGGAACATCGACATTCGACCATACGTTTTGGACGTCATCGGAATCTTCAAGCGTCTCGATGATCCGAAACACCTTGCGGGCGCCATCCGCGTCGACGGGCACCTCCACGCTCGGAATGAAACTGGCTTCCGCAGAGTCGTAGTCGTGCCCGGCCGCCTGAAGCGCGGTACGCACCTCGACCAAGTCGGTGGCTTCGCTGATGACCTCGAACGTTTCGCCTTCGTCCTTGACTTCCTCGGCGCCCGCTTCCAGCACCGCCATCAAGACGTCGTCCTCGGTCAAGCCGTCGGTCTTCGGCACCACAACGACGCCCTTGCGCGTGAACATGTACGACACGGCGCCGGGCTCCGCCAAGGTGCCGCCGCTACGCGTCAACCCCGTACGGACCTCCGCCGCGGCCCGGTTACGGTTGTCCGTCAAACACTCGACGAGCAGTCCGACGCCTCCGGGGGCGTATCCCTCGTACATGATGGTCTGATATTCTGCGCCGCCCGCTTCGGCGCCCGACCCGCGCTTCACCGCGCGGTCGATGTTCTCGTTCGGTACCGAGTTCTTCTTCGCTTTTTGGATGGCGTCGTACAGGGTCGGGTTGCCCTCGACGTCTCCGCCGCCGGTCCTCGCCGCTACCTCGACATTCTTGATGAGCTTGGCGAACAGCTTGCCGCGCTTAGCGTCGATGGCGGCCTTCTTGTGCTTCGTCGTCGCCCATTTGGAGTGGCCGGCCATAATCCTCTTTCTTACGAACTGGTGTTGGCTTCGCTGATAGCACGAACCAGATCGACAAACGCGCGGTCACCCGCGCAGTCTGCGGTCGTCGCACGAACTGTCTCCGGCGCGTACCACAGACGATCCTATCGTCCGCCTTCACCAGCCTCGTGGGGCCAACAGGTTCGGTAGCCCGCGGCAACACCGAACGCGATTGTGACCGTCTCGAAACCGGGTCGAATCCGTCACAGATATCGACACCGGTTAACCTGCCAGTGCGCAGGATTACCCCGTTATGAGGAGCACATTCCATGGCCAAGACGCTCAACCCAATGCCGCCTTCGGCAAAAGCCGCTTCGCGAACACTGTGGGTGCAGGCAGTCGTGGCCGTAGTGGCCGGTGGCGGTCTGGTCGCCGCTCATCATTACCTGCGCTCGTGGGTGCCCGCGATCGCTGCCGACAACGTCTATCGCGTCGCCGTCGGCCTGGGGGTCGGCGCACTCGGCCTGGTCCTGCTCACGATCCTGCTGCGCCGTCAGTGGCGCTGGCTGTGGGTGTTGACCCTTCTGCTCGAAGCCGCCACGATCGCGGGACTCGTGTGGCTGGTCATCAAAGGCTTCACGATTCTCATCGCCGCACCCCTCGCCCTGCTGCCCATCATCACGTTGTGCGCGCTTCTGGCGCGCGTGTCGAGGCGCTGGTTCCACCACTAGGTCGTGTAACGAACCGAAGGTGACCATATGCGTTTCACACTGCGCTCACGTTCCCCCCGCGACAAACAACGTCCGCCCAGCACTGTGCGCGTATCGCGCACAGTCATGTGGATCCAGGCCGTCGGTTTCGGTCTAACCGCCGCGACCCAAGGCTGGGGGCTGCTACAGCTTCAGGGCCTCAGCCGTGCCGAGTTGGCGACCCTATCCGCCGAATACTCCCAACCATGGTCGGGCCATTCCGACGTCCCCTACGCGTCCATGTGGCTGTCGGTCAGCATGTGCCTGTTGTTCTGCGTCGTCATGAGCGTCATGGCGGTGCGGCTGCTGCGCAACGCCGGCAAATGGGCCCGCATGACCATCATCGCGATCGAGACGCTGGTGGTGCTGCTGGCGTTGATCACGTTGCCGTCAGGCAGCTGCTTCGTCATCTTCGGCATACCCGGCATCGCAGTTTTGGTGCTGATATACAAAGAACGCGCCTGGTTCGGCATCGACGCCACCTCTAAATGAAACGGTCGGCGCGCGCCTCATTCCAGATCGCCTCCCAGCCTTGCGGTGGCTGTGACAGCAATTCACCGGTCCCCAGCCGCGCGAACAACGAGTCGAAACGCGCCAAGGACTGGTCCGGGGCTCGCCGGATCATGTCGCGCATTCTCAACTCCCGCGGGCTCGTGGCACCCATGGCCGCGATGAGGGACTGCGCGCTGGCGACCGTCTCGTGCTGGAACTGCTGCACCCGCTTGGCCTTATCCCCCACCACAAGCGCGCGAACGCGCTTGGGGTCCTGCGTCGTGACCCCGACCGGGCACGTGTTGGTGTGGCAACGTTGCGCCTGGATGCAGCCCAAGGCCATCATCATGGCGCGCCCCGAGTTCGTGTAGTCGGCACCCTGCATCAGTCGCGACACGACGTCCCACCCGGACGCTATCTTCCCGCTGGCGCCCACAGCGATGTGTCGACGTACGTCCACGCCCATCAACGCGTTATGCACGAACGACAGGCCTTCCGTCAACGGCATGCCCATGTGGTTTTGAAACTCCAACGGGCCGGCGCCCGTGCCGCCCTCGCTGCCGTCGACGATGATGAAATCCGGGCGGATCCCGGTGTCGAGCATGGCTTTGCATATCGCCAGGAAGTCGCTTTCGCGGCCCACGCACAGTTTAAAACCGGTGGGTTTGCCACCGCTAAGGTCACGCAGCCGCGCGACGAATTCGAGCAGCCCCACGGGTGTGGAGAATTCGGAATGTGCGGGCGGCGACACACAGGTTTCGTATGCGGGGACGCCCCGCGCCTGCGCGATCTCCGGCGACACCTTCGCCGCCGGCATGATCCCACCAACCCCTGGCTTGGCTCCCTGCGACAACTTGATCGACACGGCGACAACCTGCGGGTTCGCGGCGTGATCACCGAACTGATGCGGGTCGAAGCCTCCATCCCGACTGCGGCATCCAAAGTAACCAGATCCCAGTTCCCACACCAGGTCGCCCCCGTGTTTCAGGTGGTAGCGACTGATGCCGCCCTCTCCCGTGTCGTGGGCGAAGCCGCCCAGGCGGGCCCCGAGATTCAACGCACTGATGGCGTTGCCGGACAATGCCCCGAAACTCAACGCCGACACATTCAAAAGCGACATCGCATAGGGAGCGGAACACTGTGGCCCGCCGACCGACACCCGATGCGACTCGTCGGGCGCAGTCACCGGCGTCATCGAATGCGCCAGGAACTCGTGCCCGGCCCCGTACACGTCCAGTTCGGTGCCGAAGGATTTGTCCTGGTTTTGTTCCTTGGCCCGCTCATAGACCAGCGAACGTGCATTGCGGGCGAACGGACGGCCGCCGGTATCGCTCTCCACGAAGTACTGGTGGACTTCGGGACGTAGGGCCTCCATGGTGAAACGCAGATGCCCCAGCATCGGGTAATTACGCAAGACGCTGTGGCGGCGCTGCAGTAGATCGTAGACGCCCACGAGCGTCACCAATCCGAAAGGAATCGCCAGCAGTAGCCACCAGGCCGACACTGTCGCGGTCAGGACACCCGCGACAATCGCCACCATGGTTGCCCCCAGCAGGGGCGCGAACCTGCTCATACGCGCCCGCGTGGGTGTGAAACATTCCCCCCGGTGCCCATTGCGGCAATGTATCAAGCAATCCGTTGGGCGGCGCGTATTCGCGGCACGGGTCGGGCCCCGTACGCAGGCGGCAACCGTAGTCGGGCACCGCCTGCGAACGAGGTGGCTACCAGCCGCGTTTCGACAGCTGTTGCGAAGCGTCAAGGCTGGTGACGCTGATGCCCGACATCGCATCGCCCAGGCCTCGCGATGCTCGAGCCACTGCCTTCGGGTCCCCGTAGGAGGCCGTGGCGGCCACGATCGCTTTGGCCCGTTGCGCCGGTTCCTGGGACTTGAAGATGCCGGATCCGACGAATACGCCTTCGGCACCCAACTGCATCATCATCGCGGCGTCTGCCGGAGTCGCGATACCGCCGGCGGTCAGCATCGGTACCGGCAGCGCTCCCGTTTCTGCCACTTCGAGAACCAGGTCGAGCGGGGCCTGCAGGTTTTTTGCCGCCGCGTACAGCTCGTGGTTGTCGTAGGTGCCCAGCCGGGCGATGTCGCCGCGGATCTGGCGCATATGGCGGGTGGCTTCGACGACGTCGCCGGTACCGGCTTCGCCTTTGGAGCGGATCATGGCGGCGCCTTCACCGATACGACGCAGGGCCTCACCCAGGTTCGTCGCGCCGCACACAAACGGTGTCTCGAACGACCATTTATCGATGTGGTTGCTTTCGTCGGCGGGCGTCAACACCTCGGATTCATCGATGCAGTCCACGCCGATCGCCTGCAGGACCTGTGCTTCGACGAAATGACCGATTCGGGCCTTGGCCATGACGGGGATCGACACCGCGGCGATGATCCCGTCGATCATGTCGGGATCGCTCATGCGGGACACGCCCCCTTCGGCGCGAATATCGGACGGCACACGTTCGAGTGCCATGACGGCCATCGCGCCCGAATCCTCCGCGATCTTGGCTTGTTCAGGGGTGACCACGTCCATGATCACGCCGCCCTTGAGCTCGTCGAACACTCCTCGTTTCGCTTTCGCCGTTTGCTTGTTCGCGCCTTGAGTCGTCACGCTTGCTCCGCTTTCTGCATCAGGATGATCGATACCTCGATCCTACGGCGAGACGAGCATCACGGCGGAGCCGGAAAAGGCGGCACGCTGCACCTGCCGCCTCATGGAGCGAATGTGGTGGGGGCAGCTATGACGTAACAGCAACGTCCCCATAGTCTCAAGGCAACCCAATGCTGCAGGAAGTTGTCATCCGTGAAAATCACGTTCTTGGTGCACTCGTTGTACACGATCGGCGGCACGATCCGCACCACGCTCAACACCGCGGTCGCCCTCGCCGACCGGGGCCACAACGTGTCATTGATCTCGGTGTTCCAGCATCGACAAACACCGCTATTCACGCTCGACGAACGACTCACGCACCACTGCCTGATCGACGTACGCAGTAGCGCGCCACCTCTGCAAGGAACCGACGCGAGGCTGGCTGCTAAACCGTCCAAAATCGTCCCGGCTACCGAGCCCCGCGCCGACCAATACAGCAGGCTCACCGATACCCGCGTGCGAGAAGCACTGGAAAACTGCGACGCCGACGTGATCGTGGGTACCCGTCCGGGCCTGAACCTGTACGTGTCGAAATTCGCACCGAGCAGTGCGGCCACCGTCGGTCAAGAACACCTGTTCCTTCAGCATCACGATCGACGCCTAGCGGCGACTCTGAAAAAGTCCTACCGCAGGCTCGGCGCCATCACGACAGTGTCGGATGCGGATGCGCAGGATTACCGCCGGGCGATGCCGGGCATCGCCGAGCGGGTCCGCCACATACCCAACGCGATTCCGGTCACGAACCTGCCCATGGCCACCGGAGATTCGCCGATCATCGTGGCAGCGGGACGGCTGGAGAAGGTGAAGCGCTACGACCTGTTGCTGGCGGCTTTTGCGAAGGTCGTCGAATCCCACCCGGAATGGCAGTTGCGCATCTATGGACACGGTAAGGAATCGGACCGCCTGCGCGAGCTGGTCAAGTCACATGGCTTGCACAACAACGTCTTCCTCATGGGTACGTACACCCCCATCGATGCCGAATGGGTGAAAGGCTCGATCGCCGCAGTTACCTCTGACGTCGAATCCTTCGGGTTGACCATCGTGGAGGCTATGGGGTGCGGGCTGCCTGTTGTGGCGACCGCGTGTCCCCATGGCCCACCCGAGATCATCACCGACACCTCCGACGGCCTGCTGACCCCGCCTGGGAACGTCGACGCCTTCGCCTCCGCTTTGTGCCAGCTGATCGAAAACCCCGACAACCGTAAAAAGATGGGTATGACCGCTCAGGACACGGCGCAACGTTACCTGCCCAGCCGCATAGCCGCCGAATACGAGCAACTGTTTGCCACGCTGTGCGCGGAAAGCAGTGACGACATGGCGTCGGTCGGAAGCGGCGACGTCAGCAATACCCAAACACCGCACATCGTCTCCCGTTCTGCCTCGTTCGCGCAGGTGACCGTCTCGCTGCCACGGCAACTGCGCGGACGCAACGTCACTCTCGACAGCGAGAACGACAGCGTCGCCCTCGACTCCGGACACGGCGAAGTCACGATTGGACCCGACGTCACCACCAAGTTGAGGGAAGACACCTGGGTGATGCATGTCGACGGAATACCGGCACCCTCCGGCCAGATCGACACCCGCGCCCTCGTGTCACCGCCCGAAACCATCGACGGCAACATCGTGATCCCGGCGGCGGTCAGCAAACAATTGGCTTTCCGCGTCTGGCGTCGCAGCGTTTACGCCGAAGTCGACGGCCTCTCCGTCGACGACGAGGCAATAGTCGTGGCCGGCACGCTCTACGGTCCGGTTCCGGACATGCAGGAAACAGCGGCGACATTGACGCTTCGCGACGACCCTGCACAGCTCCTCGAGCTCGCAGCGACACGCGATTTCGCACAGTTCCGCGTGCACATCCCGACATCGGTGCTCGCCGACGCCCACCATGGGCACGAACAGCTGTGGGACTTGCGCATCCGGGTCGCTGATCAGAATGTACGCGTCGGCAAGAAGCTCGATGACTTGGCCAAACGCAAGAAGGTGCACAAGTTCCCGGGCTGCGGCGACCCGGCAGGCACCGTGGCGATCAAGCCGTACTTCACGATCAACAACGGATTGTCCGTCAAGGTCTCCCGCGCCTCATAGCCTCGGATCGTCGATGTTGAGATAACGCGGCTCCTCGAAATGACGCGTGAAACCCAAGACACGCGGAAACCAGCGTCGGCGCACGCTCATCGCGTCCCGCACGACGTCGGTGTGTACCTGCTTGGCGATCGCGACCCGCTCGCTGACCGCGACGAGCGGCACCATGGCGCCATCGGTGACCGGGATCGGGAGGTGGCGCAGGATCGTCGTCAGGTCGTTTTCGGAGGCGTCGCGTTCCTCCGGAAGCGATTCCAAGGCGCAACGCGCAGCGACACGCAAGGCGCGCGTGTAGCCGCCGAGACGCGGCGATTCGGTATCGGCCAGTTCCCTGGCCGCGTATGCACGATCGTCGAGCTTGCTCCACAACGCGCTGGTGGCGTTCGACGCACGCACATGGAGACGTTCGACCCGTTTAGCGGTCCAGGTCAAGTACGTGGCCATGATGGCGGCCACGATCACTACCAGCACCAGCCACCACATGCCACGGATCATAACGGCCAGCTGTGCGCCAATCGGGCCCGCGCTATCCGACGTTGCGCGCCGACGGAACCGCCGTCTCGACGGGCGCGCCCGCCTGAGTAACGGCCGTTGGTGCACCGTCGGCGGCTACCGCGGCAAGATACACCTCGACCACCCGCCGGGAAATCTTGTCCCAGTCGTAACTGTCCACGGTGTTGCGTCCCTTTTGGGCGTATTGTTCGCGCAGTCCAGCGTCAGACAGCAGCAGTTGTGTCTTGTCAGCCAAGGACTGTGGATCACCGGTGCCGAACAGGATGCCGGCCCGGCCACCGTCGAGCACGCGTCGAAATGCATCCAGATCACTGGCCAGCACCGCCGTGCCAGCCGCCATGGCTTCGGTCAGGATCATCCCGAACGATTCGCCACCGGTGTTGGGCGCGACGTAGACGTCGACCGTGCGCAGCATGGCTGCTTTGGTGTTGTCGTCGGCCATCCCGAAAAACCGGATACGGTCGCGAACTGTCTCGGACACATCAGCTATAGCCGCAGCTTCGTCTCCGGGGCCCAGCACCCACAGTTGCGTCTCCGGGCGCGTACGCAACACCTGCGTGAACGCCTCCAGCAGGGTTGGGAAGCCTTTGCGGGGCTCGTCGAAACGCCCGACGAACCCCAGGATCTGTCCTTTCGCGGGACGCGGCAGCGTCGGCCCCATCGCGTACTGCTGTACCGCTACGCCGTTGGGGATCTCGACGGCGCCGCCGCCCAGATGCTCCACTTGCACCCTCCTGGCCAGGGAGGAGACCGCGATGCGGGCGGTGATCCGTTCCAATACCAGCTGCGCCATCCCGCGACCGGCGGCGAGTGTGCGCGAACGCGGGATGGCCGTATGGAATGTCGCCACAACGGGCTTATTCGAAGTCACGCACGCCAACAAAGACAGGCTCGGAGTCAGCGGTTCGTGTACGTGCACCACGTCGAAGTCGCCCTGCTGCAGCCAGCGCCTCACTCTCCATGCGACGCCGGGGCCGAACGCGAGTCTGGCGACGGAACCGTTATACCGGACCGGGAACGACCGTCCCGCCGCCACAACGTGTTCGGGTAGGTCATCGTCGGGTCCGGCTGGTGCCAGCACGCTGACGTCGTGACCCAATGCCAGGAGTTTGTCGCTGAGGTCTTTTACGTGTCCTTGAACCCCGCCGGGAACCGCGAACGAGTACGGGCACACCATACCGATTCTCATGGGACTCCATCCTTTGCGGATTTCGCTATTCGGTGGGCATATCCGACAGCCATAGTCGCTGCAGCATGTGCCAGTCTTGCGGCTGTTGGGCAATCTTGGCCGCGAAATTGTCGGCGATGGACTGTGTAATGGCCGCGATACGGGTGCTCATGTCGCCGTCCGTGGGGATCTCGATCGGTCCTTCAAGAACACCGCCGCTGTGTTTCGGACCGTCGTTATGCAGAACAAGCGTATATAGTGGACTTCTGGTGCGGATCGCGAGCATCGCGGGCCCGGCCGGCATCGTGATCTTCTCTCCAAAGAACTTCGCTTCCACGCCTTTACCCGACATGTCCCGGTCGGCAAGCAAAGGGACCACGGACCGGTCGCGCAGACGCTGCTCCAATACGGCCATTGTTTCGCCTTCGCCGCCTCCGTACGGAAGGATCTCCATTCCGAGACCGCGACGAAACTTCAAAAACTTCTGGTAGACACCTTCGGGTTTGAGCCGTTCCGCCACCGTCACGACCGGCCAACCCCGCACGCCTGCTGCGGCACCCGCAAGGTCCCAGTTTCCGGAATGTGCCAGCGCGATGATCGTCCCCGAGCCCTGTTCACGGTTACGCGCCAACACGTCCCAGTGGTCGAACCTGAACCGGTCTCGCAGTTGACGGGTCGAATACGATGGCAGCCGAAACGCCTCGAGCCAGTAGCGCGCATACGACCGCATCGCGTCCTTCGTCAGCGCGTCGAGCTCGTCCGGGCTTGGTGTGGGGCCAACGACCCGGCGCAGGTTTCGGCGCAGTTGCTGAACTCCTCGGCCGTTCGATGCGTATGCCTTGTCGGCACCGGCACGGAAAACCGCTGCCGCCAACTGTTCGGGCATCAGACGTGTAACCCGCCAGCCCAATATGTATCCGAACTCGGTGAGCGAGTCTTTCATGTGGCCCCATCCGTCAATTGTTGCCGCACGTGCCACATCCGCTGCCCGATCGTGAACAGGGATACGACCGCCAGTACCCATATCGCGGCCGCGAGCCCGTAGGGCACGTGGAAGATCTCCAGGAGGCCACCGACGCCGAGCACGATGAGCCGTTCGGCACGTTCCGCCAGCCCGACGTCGCACCTGGCGCCGAGACTTTCGGCGCGCGACTTTATATACGAAATGACCTGGGCAAACACGAGACATGCCAAAGCGGCCGCCGCCGTCGTCGTCGCGCCGCTGATGGCGAGCCAATAGGCCGTGGCGGCGAACACCGCACCATCCGCAATCCGATCCATTGTCGAGTCAAGGAGGGCTCCGAACCGGCTCGCGTACCCTCGTGCCCGGGCCATGGCCCCGTCGATCAGGTCGGTGAAAGCGGCCAGTGTGATGACGATGAGCCCAATCAGCAACTGCCCGCGCGCCACGAAAACCACGGACCCCGCGACGATCGCACCGGTACCGAGCACCGTCACGGCGTTGGGTGAAATGCCGATGCGAAACAGCCAGGCACCGATCGGATCCAAGAACTTGGCTACTGTGGCCCGGCCTGCGACGCTGAGGAACTTAGCCATCTCACCCATCATGCGGACGAAGTCGATATTAGATGTCAGGAGTGGGCCTCGCCCAAATAGCGACCCACACCCGCGTCCCCACGATATCGGTTGATGCATCATGCCCAATCGACAGCCACACCGTCCGAAACTTCGGTCATACCTGCGTGCTGATCACCCATCGCGATGTGATCGCATCAAGAAAACCCAGCGAAAGAGCTCGAATGTCCGACACATACACCGTTGCCGCCGCTTGCGGCCCGGTCATCCCGTCCGCACGCATCAGGAACGTGGCGCTCATCGGCCACGAAAAATCGGGGAAAACATCGGTAGCCGCGGCGCTGACCGGCGTCGACACTGCGGCCACCGATGCGCATACCACGCGTCTGCGGTGTTACACGTCTCATCACGACGGGCTCGCGTGGAACGTCATGGACCCACCCGGGCACCCCGATTTCGCCGGGGACGTGCGCGCCGCCCTGCACGCCGCGGACGCGGCGATCTTCGTCGTTTCCGCGTCCGGCGGCATGGACGCCGCCACCCAGCTGTGGTGGCGCGAATGCGACGCGCTCGAACTGCCCAGGGCCGTAGCCGTGACCCAACTCGACGGCCTGTTCGCCGATTTCGACGAGACGGCCGCGCTATGTCAACGCCTATTCGATCCGTCTGTCACCTCCGCCTACCTGCCGTTGTTGGGCGACGACGGCAACGCCGTGGCGGGCCTCATCGGTCTGCTGAGCACCTCCGTGTACGACTATTCGCACGGGCTACCGCCGCGCGTGTCTGCACCGGAATCGGTCCATCTCGACGGCATCGCTGAAGCACGCACTCGCCTGATCGAAACGATTCTTGCGCATAGCGACAGCGACGCCTGGGTGGATGCGTACCTGGCCGGAGAGCAGGTCGACACCGAGGCCATGGTGGGCGACCTCGAATCGGCGATCGCACGCGGCGAGCTGTTTCCCGTGATCCCGATCGACCCGGTCACGCACGTCGGGATCGATGCGCTGGGACAGCTAATCCGCGAAGCCTTCGGCAGTCCGTCAGATCGGGTTCCGCCCGCTGCGGTAACGCACGACGGGTTCCCCGCCACCGTATTGTCGGTGGATCCCGACGAACCGGCTGTCGCGCAGGTCGTCAGCGCACACGTCGACTCCGATGGCGACACTGTGGGTCTGGTGAGGGTGTTCGCAGGCACCATCGCCGACGGAGCGACGGTGCGTTTCAGCCGCCCCGACGGCTCGCACACCGATGGACGCATAACACAACTGCGCACGCCGTCCGGCTCACCGTTGTCACACTGCGGCGCCGGCGACATGTGCACGATCGTCTCGCCGGATCTTCGCCCGGCGGACACCATCTCGGATCCCGAGGCGGCCGTACAACTCACCGGATGGGCGGTACCTCAGCCGCAGTTCCCGGTCGCGGTGACGAACGACCCCGCCATGCGCCGCACGCTGTCGCGTCACGTGGCCGTAGACCCCAGCGCCCGGCTCGAGGCAGACCCCGACACCGGGCAACTGCTCCTGTGGGGCCTCGGCGAGGTGCATGCCGAGGCGGTCGTGGCGCGTGCTGCAGCGCACGGAACCGTGATCGAGATGCACGAGCCCGCATCGCCGCGGCGCGAGACCTTCACCGAGGTCGTGCACGGCACGGGCACGTATCGCAGCGGCGTCGACGCGATCGAATGCGCGGTCGTGTTTGCACCACGGATGGCCGGCGAAGGCATCAAGATCAGTGACGCCGCCGGCAACGGTTCCCCGCACATGGATCGCATGCGGGCCGCGTTGCGTGCGGCACTGTCGCGCGGCGTAGCCGACACCAACCCCATCATCGACGTGCATGTACGCGTCGAAGCGATCACGGTGGAAGGTGAACCGCATGGTGCCAAACCGTTCGAGTTCGCCGCGCGCCACGCGCTGTCCGATGCGGCGACAGGGGCATCCATTGCCGTGCTCGACCCGATCGACACGGCAACGATCACGGTGCCGAACGAATATGCGCGCCCGGTCCTGGACGACATGAAAACACAGGACGGGCACGTGCGTGACAGCACGGACAACGGCGATGGGCTCACCACGATCACCGTCGATCTCGCCGCGGCGAAGCTAATGGCATACGCGCCGAAGTTGCGCAGCTTGACGGCCGGATCGGGCCGTTTTAGCCGCGAATTCGACCGGTACGCACCGGCCGCTATACCTGACGGCGAGGTGTGAATCCGTGGACTTAGTCCACCGTGTCCCACGCGTCGGCCAGCATCGTGCGTGTACTACCCAACACTTCCGGAAGGACACGCGTGCGGCCGATCGTCGGCATGAAGTTCGCGTCGCCGCCCCAACGCGGTACCAGATGTTGGTGCAGGTGACCGGCGATACCGGCTCCCGCGACAGCGCCCTGGTTCATGC
>DXIM01000049.1 GCA_019112895.1 Candidatus Stackebrandtia faecavium | reverse complement strand
CCGCTGCAGGACAACCAGCACATGGCGGAAGTGGACCTGATGGTGCATCCCGACCTGCGCAAACAGGGGCTCGGAACCGCAATGCTGCAACAGGTCGAGGCGCGGCTATCCAAATACGGGCGCGACACGATCCATTCGTACATGCCGGCCCATTACGATGTCGCGTTCCCGCGCGACGAAGCGGGCGAACGTTTCGCACGCTCCCACGGTTTTGTGTGGGCGGTATCCGAAGATCAACGCACCGTCGATTTCGCCGAGTCCGACGAGGCCGCACTCGACGACGCATTCTCCGAGGCCAGCGCCAAAGCGAAAGACTTTGAGCTGGTGACCTGGGTCAACGAGGTCCCCGAAGACCTGGTCGCGGGCGTGGCCCGCCTCGAGGGACGGTTGCTGACCGAGTCGCCGACCGGCACGTTGTCGCTCGAACCCGAGCACTACGACCACGCGCGCATCCGGGAGGCGGAACATCATTTGAAACTGTGCGGCGGGGTGAAATTCGGCGCCGGTGCGCGCCACATCAAAGATGGACGTCTCGCCGGTTTCACCGAGGTCTTCGTCAAAAGCCCGGAAGAGTTCGATGCCTGGCAGGGGAGCACCATTGTCGACCGTGACTTTCGGGGGCACCGTCTCGGCATGATGCTGAAGATCGCGAACACGCGCGAGCTGCGTCGATACCGGCCGCTGTTGCGGCGCGTACACACATGGAACGCGGCCGAAAACTCCCACATGATCGCGATCAATGACGCCCTGGGCTATCGGCTCGTCTCCACCTGGGCGGCTTACGAGAAGAAATTGGAATGATTATGGACACTGTTGACATATCCGAACTCGACATACACGACGATGCCGACGTCGCCGCCTACCTGGACCTGCTTCGCACCGCCAACGAGACCGATACCCCAGACAATCCGATGCCGTGCGGGATCGAGAAACCGTCGCGGTTGCACAACCCGAGGCCGCACTACACCGACCTGCATTTCGTTGTCCGTGGCGAGAATGGTTTCCGTGCATACCTGGGGCTGAGTCTGCCGCAGAGGTACAACACGCACCTGTGCATGATCGATCTCGTCGTGCACCCCGACCACCGCCGCCGCGGTATCGGTCGCATGTTGATGGAGCACGCGATCGACCTCGCCCGCTCGCGCCAGCGCAGCACCTTGGAAGCCGACGCGGTCGGCACTGTCGAAGGAGGGGTGGAACGGTCCGCCGCTGGGTGGCGTTTTCTGGACTCGCAGGGGTTCACCTGCGCCCTGGTATCCGTGAATCGTCGGGCGGACCTTGCCATGGCTGACGTGGCGGCGGAGGAACGCCTGCACGCTGAAACCCGTGCGGCGTCGGTCGACTACGAGACGATCGCGTGGAACACGCGCCTGCCGGAGGAGCTGTATGCGCCGTTGGCGGTGCTCAACAGCACGTTCCTTGAGGACGTGCCGCTGGGCGATCTGAACATCGAGCCGGAGAAGTTCGATGCGGACCAGATGCGCCTCAGCGACGACCTCGGCATCAAAGCGGGATTGTTCCTATGTGGTGTTGTTGCGCGTCCTAAAGGTAGCGAAAAAATCGTCGCCACGACGGTGGTCGGCGTCGCGACGCAGCCCGGCGATCATGCCCAGCAGTTCATCACCATGGTCGACCGGAACCATCGTGGACATAAGCTCGGCCTGCGGATCAAGCTCGAAAACCATGCCCAGCTGCGGCACCTGCGTCCCCAAGTGCGGTACATGAACACCGATAACGCCGGTTCGAACGCGCACATGGTCGCCATCAACGACGCCGTCGGGTATCGGCCGTTGGACTATTTGTACGAATACCAGCGCGCCATTTGAGCACGTCAATAAGCTTTCATCCTTTTCGGGTTCCGCTTTCGCCTGCGACCGTAGGCGCGTCATCCGCCACGGTCGCAGGCGAAAGCCTGCGCTGCGCGTCGCGTTGAGAAGTTTCTCGCTGGTGGACGCGAGTGGTTTTACATCTGCGAAAGGTGCGGCATCATGTCAGGCATGACGCATCCAATGCTTGATAAGCACCGTGACACTCTCGACCAAGCGCTCGCCGCGATCGCCGACCGCGGATATTTCTCGATCTACCCGGAATCGCCCTCCCCTCGGGTGTACGGCGAAAACGCAGCAGCAGACGGCAAAGCCGAGTTCGACGCCCTGCTGAACTCCGAGTTCGCGTTGGGGCAGCCGGGCACGCGCGACCATGTCGCCACCGAACAGTCCCCGTACGGGATCGAGATGAACATCGCGTACCCCCGGGCCGACCCCGATGCGCTCATCGAGGCCGCGACATCCGCGTGGACGAGCTGGCGCGCCGCCGAACCCGAGATCCGCGCCGCAGTGTGCATCGAGATCCTGCAGCGCATCCACTCGCACGTTTTCACCATGGCCAACGCCGTCCACATGACGACCGGCCAGGCCTACGTGATGGGGTTCCAGGCGGGCGGCCCGCATGCGCTGGACCGCGGGCTGGAAGCGGTCGCGTACGGCTATTTCGAGCAGGCACGCACCCCCAAAACCGCGTACTGGAAGAAGCCGGCAGGCAAAGGCGACCCGCTGTCGCTGGAGAACACGTTCCGGATCGCGCCTCGCGGAATCGCCGCCTTGATCGCCTGCAACACGTTCCCGACCTGGAACTCCTACCCGGGCCTGTTCGCGTCGCTGGTCACGGGTAACCCCGTGATCGTCAAGCCGCACCCGTTCGCGGTGTTGCCGCTGGCGTTGACGGTGAAGTTCGCGCGCGAAGTGCTCGCCGAGGCCGGATTCGACCCGAACCTGGTCACGTTGTGCATCGACGGCAGCGGCGACACGAACGCCGCCTACCTGGCGAAGCACCCGAAGGTGAAAATCGTTGACTTCACCGGCTCGTCCCAGTTCGGCGACTGGCTCGAAGCCAATGCCGGTCAGGCCCAGGTCTTCACCGAAAAAGCCGGCGTCAACACGGTCGTCATCGACTCCACCGACGACTTCAAGGGCCTGTGCCGCAACCTCGCGTTCACGTTGTGCCTGTACAGCGGGCAGATGTGCACCACGACGCAGGCGATCTTCATCCCCGAAGGCGGAATCGAAACGCCGGACGGACATCTCAGCTACGACGAGGTCACCGCGGGCATCGCCAAGGCCGTCGAGAAGCTCACCGGCGACGACGCTAAAGCCGTCGAACTGATCGGCGCCCTGGCGACCGACGATGTCGCGCAGCGTGTCGAGAACGCGGCCTCGCTGGGCGACGTGGTCTTGCCGTCGCGGACGATCACGCACCCGAAGTATCCGAATGCGCGTGTGCGCACCCCGCTGCTGCTGTCGGTGTCGGCGCAGGACCGTAAGTCGTACGGCAGCGAATGCTTTGGCCCGATCACGTTTTTCGTCAAGACTCAAGACACCGGCGAGAGCCTGCGCATGGTGTCCGATGTCGTGGCCGAGAAGGGCGCTTTGACTATGGGCGTGTATTCGACCGACGCGGCCGTCTTGGCGGACGCTGAAACGGTCGCGTGCGATGCCGCCGTCAACCTGTCGTGCAACCTGACGGGCGGCGTGTTCGTGAACCAGACCGCGGCGTTCGGCGACTTCCACGGCACCGGAGGCAACCCGGCGGCGAACTCGGCGCTCACCGACGGAGCCTACGTATCGAACCGTTTCCGGATGGTCGAAATCCGGCGCCACGTTCCCGTACGCGATTGATGTCACTTTTTCGACACCATCGCGAGGTGCCGCTCGGTGGACACCTCGTGTAATCTCCTAATTTGGTCATCCTTCGCGACCAGTGCCGTGGAAACACGTCTCGGGCAGCAGCATGAGGTGATCGACCGGTAACGCACCCGCGAGGCCGGAGTACGCACAGTAAGAAGGAAGTACATGGCACAGGGCACCGTCAAGTGGTTCAACGCGGAGAAGGGCTACGGCTTCATCGCCGTGGACGGCGGAGCAGACGTCTTCGTCCACTTCTCAGCAATCCAAGCGGATGGGTACCGTTCGCTGGACGACGGTCAGCGAGTCGAATTCGACGTCGCGCAAGGTAATAAGGGTCCCCAGGCGGAGAACGTACGCATCGTCTAAGACGTTGCGCTCCTGACTTCATAGGGGTGAGTATCTTCAACGAAGATATTCACCCCTATTTCTATGTTCCAAACTTTTTGGAGTTACCTTGTCGATGTACGACCACACGGAACAGCCATTCACGGATCCGTTGGTGCCACGGGATTTCAGCAACTGGTGGTCCAATCTCGTCGAGATGGTGCGGCGTTCGGGAGCCAAGGTCGCGGCCGTCCTGACAATCTGGAGCGTCGTGCCGGTCATCGGCACCGTGATCTTCAATGAGCAGCAGCAGGGCTATGTCAGCAGCGGGCCGATGGCCCCGGGCGCGACTGTCACGCCGCAGCAGCAGGACGAAATGTTCCAGTTTCTGAGCGACTATCTGGCGTTCGCCGGGATCTGGATCGTCATCACGATCCTGTTGTCGTACCTCACCAGCGCTGGACTCGCGGCCGCGATCCGCATCGTGTTGACGGACGCTGCGCGGCGCCCGATCTCGTTCGGGGAGGCGATGGCGTACGGGGCCCGCCGCGGCCTGGTCGTGTGGGGCTGGCACGTGATCGTGCTGATATGCGTGCTTGTCGGCATATGCCTGTGCGTCCTGCCGGGCCTGTACCTGGCGTTGGCGTTTTCGCTGTTCGCGCCCGTTGTCGTGTGTGAGGGCGGGTCGGCGATGGCGCGGTCAATGAGGCTGATTCACCGGGCGTTCGGCGCGATGTTGGGCCGCGTGGCTCTGCTGGCTTTGTTCGGTTTCGGGCTGAGCATCCTCGGGGGCAACATTTCGTCGGCGGCAGTGATGCTGGGCGTGAACTCGATCGTGGTTACCGTCATCTCGGTGATCGCGACGCTCGCGGTCCAGGTCGCGACCATGACGGTCATGTCCGGCGGCCTGCTCATCACCTACGCGGAGACGCGGGCGGGTGAAGGCACGTTGAGCAGCACCGAGCAGCTGATGAACGAGGCGCCGGCGTAGCGCGCGGGCACGCCGCGAGGCGTCGATTCATGTTCATGCGGTGAGCATCCCTCTGATGCGGATGCTCACCGCGTTTCTATGTTCTGGACATGTGACGCCGTCCGCGGGCGAGCCGAATCGGGCGTGTCGGCCGCCCGGTGCGCAGGTCGCAGCTTCGGGTTCTGGCCGACGTGTATCGCCGAGAGCGGGGGTCAGACGCAACATTTCCGCAGTGCAGCGGCATTGCCGTGCGAGGAACCGCGCGAAGCGGGACGGCGACCGGGTGCTGAGCCGCATGCCATCGGCGGCTGTCGAAAACGTGAAACGACACACGCAAGGCAATCGCCATACCGCGATCTACCTGTGATTTCATTCGCAGCAATACCCCGAGTTTGGCACTCTAAAGCGCAGAGTGCTATACCTTGTGTTGGCACTCGCGATACTCGAGTGCCAAGTCGGGAAGGTGGGATCCTCGCATCGTGCCGTCGTGCCTACGACGGCCGCGAAGATCAGGTCGTCGCGGGCCGCCCGCCCGGCTCAACCAGACGTGTTTTCGACTCCGGAAGGGTATAAGCGGAATGGCTAAGACCATCGCTTTCGATGAAGAGGCTCGCCGTGGGCTTGAGCGGGGCATGGATGTCCTCGCCAACGCCGTCAAGGTGACCCTGGGGCCCAAAGGCCGCAATGTCGTTCTCGACAAAAAGTGGGGCGCTCCGACGATCACCAACGATGGTGTCAGTGTCGCCAAGGAAATCGAGCTGGAGGACGCCTACGAGAAGATCGGCGCCGAGCTCGTTAAAGAGGTCGCTCAAAAGACCGATGACGTTGCAGGTGACGGCACCACGACCGCTACGGTTCTGGCGCAGGCGCTGGTCAAAGAGGGCCTCCGTTCCGTCGCTGCCGGCGCGAACCCGATCGCGCTGAAGCGGGGCATCGAAGCGGCCGTCACGGCCGTCGCCGAAGACCTTGCGAAGCTGTCGAAGGACATCGAATCCAAGGAGCAGATCGCGGCCACCGCCTCGATCTCCGCCGGCGACTCCAGCATCGGTGAGATCATCGCCGAATCGATGGACAAGGTCGGTAAAGAAGGCGTCATCACCGTCGAAGAATCGAACACTTTCGGCCTCGAGCTTGAGCTCACCGAAGGTATGCGCTTCGACAAGGGCTACATCTCCGGTTACTTCGTGACCGACCAGGACCGTATGGAGACCGTCCTGGACGACCCGTACATTCTGATCGCGAACTCCAAGATCTCCGCCGTCAAGGACCTGCTGCCGACCCTGGAGCAGATCATGCAGAGCGGCAAGTCCCTGGTGATCATCGCCGAGGACGTCGAGGGCGAAGCGCTCGCGACCCTGATCGTCAACAAGATCCGCGGCACCTTCAAGTCCGTCGCCGTCAAGGCTCCGGGCTTCGGCGACCGTCGTAAGGCCATGCTGGGCGACATCGCGATCCTGACCGGCGGCCAGGTCATCAGCGAAGAGCTCGGCCTGAAGCTGGAGAACGCCAGCATGGACCTGCTGGGCACCGCCCGCAAGGTCGTCATCACCAAGGACGAGACCACCATCGTTGACGGTGGCGGCGACGAGGACCAGATCAACGGTCGCGTGGCCCAGATCCGTGGTGAGATCGAAAACTCCGACTCCGACTACGACCGTGAGAAGCTGCAGGAGCGTCTCGCGAAGCTCGCCGGCGGCGTGGCCGTCATCAAGGTCGGCGCTGCCACCGAGGTGGAGCTCAAGGAGCGCAAGCACCGCATCGAAGACGCCGTCCGCAACGCGAAGGCCGCCGTCGAAGAAGGCATCGTGCCGGGTGGCGGTGTCGCGCTGGTCCAGGCCGGCGCCACCGCTTTCGAGAAGCTCGAAGCCGACGGCGACGAAGCCACCGGTGTTCAGCTGGTCCGCAAGGCGCTGTCTGCACCGTTGAAGCAGATCGCCACCAACGCAGGCCTCGAGGGCGGCGTTGTTGCGGAGCGTGTCGCGAACCTGCCTGCCGGCCAGGGCCTCAACGCTGCCACCGGCGAATACACCGACATGCTCGCCGAAGGCATCAACGACCCGACGAAGGTCACCCGTTCTGCGTTGCAGAACGCGGCCTCGATCGCGGCGCTGTTCCTCACGACCGAAGCCGTTGTCGCTGACAAGCCTGAAAAGGGTGGCGACGCCGCGGCAGCGGGCGCACCGGACATGGGCGGAATGGGCGGCTTCTAAGCAGCCTGACGCGCAGTCAAGCGTTTAACGAACACTGTGGCCCCCTCCTGAAGGAGGGGGCCACAGTGTTTTCTGTGTCGTTTCCGTCACCGAAGCGACCGATATGAACGTTGTTCGAAGGATGCCGATACGCTTGTGATCTCCCGGTTAGGAAGCGGGGCTCGATAACCAGTCGAGAAGCCTGCTTCACCTGAACGGTGACCGGCCCCGCGCCCGTTTCTCCCACGGTGCGGGGCCGGTTCCGTCTGTACGGGCCGCCTCGGGTGGGCGTGTGCGTGAGTGGGTAGCACGTCGTGAGCAGGGTGGGCCTGCCGAGTCGATGTGATGTTTCGCACGGGACGAATTTTGGCCGTTTTCGGGCCGCCGCGTGGCACGAAAACAATCCATTGTGTTTGCAGATGTTTTGCGCATGCCGACAAGACTCACTGTGGAACCCCGGCGCAGGTGATGTTCGAACGTCGCGATCCGTTCGGCCGTGTGTTTGGTGCTTTCGGGGATTGCGCGGGTTGGGAGTTCTCCTGCTTGGCAAGCGTTCTCACGATGACGGTGTTGCCTTCGCGGGCGCGGCGTCGGTGGTTCGCGACGATCGTTTCGGTGTGTCGCGATCGACTGGTGTCCGGTTTTGGATGTGCCTCGCGGGGTCGACTGTCTCTTATGAATAGAGAATTCGAATTCTTGTAGGCGGCGATTAATGCGATTTGTGTAGTCCGCGGAAGTGCATTTGCGCCACTATTGCCGCATGTTGCCCGTCGCGTAGGAGCTGTGTCGTCAGTAGGCTCGAAATATGTCAGACAAACTACGAAATCGTATCGTTGGGCTCTTGGAAACCGCTCCGGTCATTGACGGCCATAATGACCTACTTATATGCCTGCGCGGTAAAGTCCGCTACGACTTCGACAAAGCCGACATCGGCCAAGATCGAAGCGACATGGGACTGCACACTGACATCCCACGCCTGCGGGCCGGCGGCGTAGGCGGCCAGTTCTGGTCAGTGTTCGTGCCCGGAAGCATGACCGGGCAAACCGCAGTCACCGCGACGCTCGAGCAGATCGACGCCGCCAAGACCATGATCGACCGCTACGACGACCTGGCCCTCGCCACGACCGCCGACGATATCGAAGCGGCGTTTCGCGACGGTCGGATCGCATCCCTGCTCGGCGCCGAAGGCGGCCACTCGATCGACTGTTCGCTGGGCACGCTGCGGATGCTGTACGCACTCGGCGTGCGCTACATGACCTTGACTCACACGTCCAACACCCCATGGGCCGACAGCGGGACAGACGAGCCCAAAGTGGGCGGCCTGAGCCGTTTCGGGCGCGAAGTCGTGACGGAGATGAACCGCATCGGCATGATGGTTGACCTTTCGCACGTGGCGCCGACAACGATGCGCACGGCGTTGGAAGTCAGCGAGGCTCCCGCGTTCTTCTCGCATTCCAACACCCTTGCCCTGTGCTCGCATCCGCGCAACGTTCCCGACGATGTCCTGCGCACTGTCGGGGAGACGAATGGGATGGTCATGGCCACGTTCGTGCCGGGCTTCCTCACCGAGAAGGGCCGCGAATGGATGGACGCGGCGGAAGCGTTCGAAGACGCGTGCGAGGCCGAGTACGCGCACGAAGAAGGCGATGTGGCGTACCGGAAGGTGCGGCAGCGGCGTGCCGAATGGCTCGAGGACAATCCGTGCCCGCCGACGTCCACCAAAGATGTCGCCGACCACATCGAACACATTCGGGACCTCGCCGGGGTGGACTGTGTCGGCATCGGCGGCGACCTGGACGGCATCGGCAACACGCCCGTCGACATTCCCGATGTGACGGCATACCCGACGTTGCTGGAGGAGCTGGCCGGCCGCGGCTGGAGCGACGCCGACCTGGCCAAGCTCACGTCCGGGAACCTGATTCGGGTCCTGCGCGAAACCGAAGCCGCGGCGGAACGGCTGAGCAAGCATTCCGGACCGTCGATGAAGACGTTCGACGAGCTCGACGGCGACTGATGGATCCGCGCGGCTGTGGTCCGCGTCGAAAGAACGACGAGGCGGTGCCGCGGCAGCGACCGCGGTGCCGCTTAATTGTGTGAAAAACCAACATGCGCATGTTCGCTGCGCGGCATCGAATGTTGGTAATCTTCATTTTGATAGTAACTGTGTGTAGGAAAGCAACGGAGGATGACGTGGTCGATACCGAAGGCGTGGCGCAAAGTCTCCAAGGCCTAGCCACCGAGGGCGTCGACCCGCGATTCGCCAAGATTGACGAAATGTCGAGCTACGAGCTCGCCTCGCTGATGAACGAGACCGATGCGGAAGTGCCGCAGGCGATCGCGCAGCAACTACCGTTCATCGCCAAAGCTGTCGACGCGATCTGCGAACGCATGGCCGTCGGCGGACGCCTGCGCTATGTCGGGGCCGGTACGGCCGGACGCATGGCAGTCGTCGACGCCTCCGAATGCCCGCCGACGTTCTCGACGCCCCCGGAACTGGTGCAGGCCGTGCTCGCCGGCGGGGCCCCCGCGATGACGAACGCGACCGAAGGGGCCGAAGACGACGAAGCGGCCGGCGCCGAAGCGATGCACATCCACGACATCGGTGCCGACGACGTCGTTGTGGGCGTCACCGCGAGCGGAAGAACGCCATTCGTGCTGTCAGCGGTGTCGGAAGCCCGTCGGCGCGGGGCATTGACCGTTGGCCTGTCCTGCAACCGCGACTCGAAACTGTCGGCCGCCGCCGAACACGCGATCGAGGTCGTCGTCGGAAACGAAGTCATCGCCGGCTCGACCCGCTTGAAGTCGGGGACGGCGCAAAAACTGGTGCTCAACATGATCTCGACGATCGCGATGGTGCGGCTCGGCCACACCTACGGCAACTACATGGTCGACATGCGGGTGTTGAACGACAAGCTCGCAGTGCGCGCCGCGAACATGGTCTCGGAGATCACGGGCGCTACGAACGAGGCGTCGCGCGTGGCGCTGCACAGCGCCGGAAACAACGCCAAGACGGCGATACTCATGATCGAGCGCGACATCGATGTCGATACGGCCCGTTCCCTCCTGTCGCGCGCCGACGGCCGGCTCGGCAAAGCCTTGGAACTGGACGCGTCCTGAGGCGTGCCCCAGGGTGTTTTCGCAGGTAGAAAATAGGTTGCGCGCAGACATCGCGCATGAAAAATTAGCCCTAGCGTGGGACACATGTATCTACGTCATTGCCGAAGTTCTCCACGGCGACTGTTACTGCGAAGGGAGGCGATCACATTGAATATTCACCAACTGTGCGTGCCCGAAACCGGCACATTCTCGCTTCCTTCTCGCCGCGCCAGTGCGTAGAGCACGTGATTGCCCGTACGACACTGGCGTCTAAGTCTCGAATGGAGACTGCGCAGTGTCGTACGACGACAACTTTCAAAAAATCTCGAAGAAAAACCAACGGAAGAACCGCAACGAACACCAGGCATTCGACGAGGCGCAACACGACTATTACCGCGCCTTCTTCACCGAGGACCCCGATACATTCGCTGACGCCGCAACCGTCCCCGAAAATGCCGACCGTTGGTCGACATGGGACCAGTCGACACCCCTGGAACGTGGCCCCGAACCGCACCCCGGCTGGCTCGTCACCGAGTCGGCAGCGGTCGATTATGAACTCGGTGCCGTCAAGTCCGGCAAAGAAGCCGACGTCGTCCTGCTCGAACGGGCCGTACCCGACACCTCCCGCCGGTGCCTCCTAGCGGCTAAACGCTACATAGATCCCGACCGACGACAGTTCCGTCGCGATCACCAATACCGGGACGGGCGCGGACACCCCGACGCGCGAGCGGCGCGTGCGATCGCAAAACGCACAGCCTTCGGGCTGAAAGCGCACGCGGCGCAATGGGCGTACGCGGAATTCAGCGCCCTGCGCCGAATGTGGTCGGCGGGGGTCGCGGTGCCGTACCCGGTCCAGATCCTCGGCACCGAGATCTGCATGGAATTCATCGGTACCGCGGACGGCGACGCCGCGCCACGGCTCGCGCGCATGCGTTGTACAGCGGCGCAACGCGATGACCTATGGGAGCAGCTGGTCGAAAGCCTCAGTGCCATGGCGCGAACCGGCTACACCCATGGCGACCTGTCCGCTTATAACGTCATCGTCGACGATGGGCGGCTGGTCATCATCGACCTGCCGCAGACCATCGACGTCATCGTGCACCCGAACGGAAGCCAGTTCCTGGACCGCGACGTGCACCACATCGGTTCCTGGTTCGTCTCGGCCGGCCTGCCAGCGCGGCATGTTACGGACTTGACGAGGCGGCTATTCGCCGAAACAGGAGTCAGCTAGCTTCGCTCGCTACGCGTCGCCCTTAGGCCATACGGCTCGCACTTCGCCGACGGTCTTCGTGCCGCCGGTTCCGTTGCCGCCCTTCACCGGGCTGCTCGCGAGACCGTCCAGGACGGCGTCGTCGACGTCGATCCCCGGTAGCGTGCGCAAAGCGGACAGCGTGACTGGACGGCATGCGCGCTGACCGCCGTCATCAACCTTGACGGCGATGGCGCCGACACCGGGGATCGCGACCGCCTGGACTGCTTCCGCGCCGCTCTTGGCGAGCAAGCCCGGTATCGCTTCCATGATCTTCGTGTCGAAGCCGTGGGTGCCGGAGACGAGGTCGGGCCGGGCCCGCATGGCGTCGGCGACGCGCCGCGGCCGGCTGCCCTCCGGGGCGTCGACGAGGCGACTGAACGCGCGCGCGAGGCCGGTCAACGAGAACGCATACAGTGGCGCACCGCAACCGTCGACACCGACCGCGGCAACTTTCTCCCCGGTCAGTTCTTCGACCGCGGCACGGTTGGACTGCTGCAGTTCATGCTCCGGGTCGAGGTAACTGTCGAGAGGCAGGCCGGCGGACACGCAGGTACTCAGCATCGCGGCGTGTTTCCCGGAACAGTTCATCTGCAGCCGCGTCGCGGTCCCGCCTGCCGCCAACACTGCGTGTCGTGCTTCGTCGTCGGTGGGGAACGCCGATGGGCAGCGCAGGTGCTGCGCGGTCAGCTCGGCATGCTCCAGCAGTGCCGAGACCCGCGCGATGTGAAACGGTTCGCCCCTGTGGCTGGCGGACCCGATCGCGAGATCGGCCGGGTCGCTCACGTCGAGGCCGCAGTTGAGGGCGCCCACCGTCTGCATCGGTTTATTGGCCGAACGCGGAAACACGGGGGAGTCGACGTCGCCGACGGACGCGACGACATCGCCGTCGGGGCCGAGCACCACGACACTGCCGTGGTGCCGGCTCTCGACGAATCCGGAACGAACGACCTCGGCGAGCACCTCGCCGCCCTGATAAAGCTGAGTCATGCCGCGAACTTAACTACCGGTACGGGCGAAAAGATAGTGAATGTGCCCAATTCCGCTTCAGTCCGCACCGTTTTCAAGTCTGTGCCGCGGCAAGGTAACGCGTCGTTAACGCCCGGCGATGCGCAGCATGTCGCGTGCGTCGCTGATGCTCATCGCGGGCCGTTGCGCGAGCTGCGCGGCTTCGGCGGCGCGTGTGACGAGTTGCGCGTTCGACTCGACCGGCTGCCTGCGGGCGTAGGAGGTGGTGTCCTCCATACCGACCCGGATGTGCCCGCCGGCGGCGAGCGAAGTCAGCATGACCGGCAGGGTGGTGCGGCCGATGCCGGTCGCGGCGAAGGTGGTGCCTTCGGGCAGGTACCGGCGCACGGCGTCGGCGAAATCTGACACGGTCTGGGCGTCGCCGAACGCGCCGCCGGGTACGCCGAGCACGAAGTCGACGTGTACGTGGCCGCCGTGCGGGAGGCCGTGTTTATCGAGCAGGCGCGCCAACGACGTCAAATGTCCGAGGTCGAAGATCTCGTATTCGGGAACGACCCGGTGCTCGCGCATGCTCTCGTGCAGGGCGACGATGAACTCCCAGCGGTTCATGAAGACGCCGTCGCCGAAATTGACGGTGCCCATCGTGCACGACGCCATGTCGGGTCCGGCTTCCAGAACTCGCAGCCGGTCGCTTTCCGGGTCCGTCACCGCGCCGCCGGTCGACAGTTGCACGATCAGGTTCGTTTCGCTGCGGACAGCGTCGACGGTCGCGCGAAGCCGACCCAGGTCCAGTGTGGGCGCAGCGTCGTCGTCGCGGATATGGATGTGGATCACGGCGGCCCCGGCGGCTTCGCATTCGACCGCGGTCGAGACGAGTTCCTCCAAGGTCACCGGCAGTGCCGGGGCTTTCGACTTATCGACCTCGGCTCCGGTGGGCGCCACAGTTATCAGCGTCGACGTGTTCATGCGACGGTCCTTTCTCAAGACTCGTTACGGGCGAAGCGGGTGTTCAACCGATTCCTGATGCGCGCCGTTTCCAGGCGCGTAGGGCTTCGGCGGCTTCCTCGGGGTCGGCATCGATTTGGTTGCGGCTGAACAGGAACAGGGTCGAATCGACATCGATTTCGAGGAGCGAGGAGGTGATGCCGAAACGTTGATGACTATCGACTCGGATGCGCACGATGTCTTTCCAGTCGACGTGTCTCAGGGGTGCGAATCCGTCCGCGACGCCGATCCCCTCGATGTCCACTGTCAACCTCACCGGCACCAGTAGGTCCCGCGCGGCGAAGATCGCCGCGATGAGCGTGGCTGCGCAGGCGACGACGAGACGCACGGTATCGGCGCTCACCCACCAGGCGGCCGCGGCCAAGGCCACTGTCGCCGCTACTTTGAGCGCTACGACTTTGCGCGGGACTCGCCATTCTTGCGTTTCGACCTCCACGGGGCCTAAGTGTGCCATCAGCGTCGAGGGGGTGGTCTGCGGTGGGCCGGCCGCGGGGCTCACGGTCGGTGGCACGGCCGGCGGCGGGAACGGTTGCGGGAATGGTGGATGCGGGTGCTGGTGCAGCTAGAAACGGTCAAACGCAAAGGTTACTGTTGAGTAATGTCAGATGCAGTGATTGTGGGTGCGGTCCGCACCCCTGTGGGGCGCCGCAAAGGTTCCCTCTCGAATTACCATCCGGTCGACTTGGCCGCCGAGGTGCTCAACGCCTTGGCCGCGCGAACCGGTATCGACCCCGACGTCGTCGACGATGTCCAATTCGGCTGCGTGTCCCAGGTTGGCGAACAGTCGTGGAACGTCGGACGCAACGCGGTACTGGCGGCCGGCTGGCCCGAGTCCGTGCCCGGCACCACGGTCGACCGTCAATGCGGCTCGAGCCAGCAGGCGTTGCATAACGCGGCGGCAGCCGTCATCGCCGGCCACGCCGATGTCGTCGTCGCGGGCGGCGTCGAAGCCATGACACGGGTGCCGATGGGTTCGTCCGTCGGTACCGATATCGGGACGCCGTACGGCACAAAGGTGCGCGAACGTTACGACGGGCAGCTCGGTTTCGACGCCGAAGCGCCCGTGCCGTTCAACCAGGGCGCCGGTGCGGAACTGATCGCCCAAAAATGGGGTTACTCACGAGCCGACCTGGACGCGTACGCGTTGGCTTCGCATGCGAAGGCCGCCGAAGCCCAGGACGCTAAAGCCTTCGACGCCGAGATCGTCGCGGTTGATGAGTTCGCCGCCGATGAGGGCATTCGGCGCGAGACCACGCTCGAGAAACTCGGGGAGCTCAAGCCCGCGTTCGGTGGTGTCGTAACGGCCGGTTCCGCTTCTCAGATCTCCGACGGGGCTGCCGCGTTGCTGGTCATGTCGTCAGAGAAGGCGGCGAAGCTGGGCTTGACGCCGTGGGCGCGCATCCACACCGCTGTCGTGGTCGGTTCCGACCCGGTGACGATGCTGACGGGGCCGATCCCGGCCACTCATAAAGTGTTGGAACGCTCCGGCCTGAAGCTGGACCAGATCGGTGCGTTCGAGGTCAATGAGGCTTTCGCGCCGGTGCCGCTGGCGTGGATGGCCGAGACGGGCGCTTCGTCGGCCCGGACGAACCCGTTGGGTGGCGCCATCGCCTTGGGCCACCCGTTGGGTGCCACGGGCGCGCGCTTGGCGACGACGTTGGTGCATCACATGCGCGCGAATGGCTTGTCGTATGGGCTCCAGACGATGTGTGAGGGCGGCGGCATGGCCAACGCCACGATCTTCGAGCTCCTGAACGCGCAATAATTTTCCGCGGTCCGGCCTCCCGAAGTTGCTTAGCTTAGGCTAAGCTAACTTTCGTCGGTTTGAGTATGAACGATCCCCCGTCGAAGTGTTGACGACGGGGGATCGTTTTTGTCTATGAGGAACCGTGGCTAACGCCAGCGAGACAGCACCAACAAGCTCGCGACGAGGGCCGCAAAGCCCACCGCCAGGTTCCAGTACTCCCACGACTCCACCGGGAACGCGCCCTGGGTCAAGTAAAAGGACACCAGCCAGCCGATGCCGACCACGATCAGGACAACCGCCGTGACCGGAACCCAAGTAGGGCTCGGCTGGTTTTCTGCCCGCTTGGATTGTGGGCGCAGCTCGGGGGGAGCCGTATAGACCTTCTTTTTCCGAACGCGCGACTTCGGCATGGGTAAAACTCCTGTTGCGGGACGACTAGATAACACAGCCTACCGGCATGATCTGCTCTGAAACAGACCGCCGACATCGGCCGTTACGCCTGAGCCGTTCCTGCGGTTAGTCTTGTCTGGGGCGTGTGACGCAAGAGGCACACTACCCGCCCGGCCAATGACCTAACGCACGTGGTACCGCCACACGCTCAAGACGAAAGGGCAGACGGTGAGCGAATACACCGACGACGCGTCGCAGTCTGACCAGTCGTGGCGGGGGTTCGCCCGGCATGTCAAACGGTTCGTGCGTCGCCCCAATCGTCGGCCGCGGGGCCGCTGGTCCGTGATCGGGTTCCTCGTGCTTTTCGGGGCCGGGATGCTGTTCAGCACCAGCGCGATCGAAGCCGGCGGCACCAGTCTGCGTGCCGAACAAGACGTCGAACTGCGCAGCGTCATACCGGAACGCAACGAGGACGTGCGCGAGCTGGAGGCCGAGTCCCAGCAGTTGCGCGACGAAGTTGACGGTCTGACCGAAGACCTCGGCAGCGGCAACAACCCGATCGAGCGCCAACAGGAACGCGGCGACGACAATAAGCAGGCCGCGGGTCTCACCGCCGTGCACGGGCCCGCGGTGAGCGTGAGCCTCGACGACGCGCCGCACAGCGCCAGCCAGCTTCCCGCGGGAGCCAAAATCGAAGATGTCGTGGTGCATCAACAGGACGTGCAGGCGGTCGTCAACGCCCTGTGGTCCGGCGGGGCCGAAGCGGTCACGATCATGGGGGTGCGCGTCGTGTCCACCAGCGCCGTAAGGTGTGTCGGAAACACCCTGCTGCTGCATGGCCAGGTCTATTCGCCGCCATTCGTGATCACGGCGATCGGTGACGTCGAGACGATGTCGACCTCACTTGACGCAAGCCCTGGCGTGCTGGCTTTCCAAAGCGCCGCCGAAGACTACGGCCTCGGTTACGAGACCGAAAAACTGCAAGACGTTGAAATGCCCGCCTACGACGGTCCCATTGACATGCACGACGCGGAGGTGCCGTGATGTCTCGTTCGTCTTCCCCCGACGAATACGGCGATATCGATCCTTACATCCATGACTCTCAGTCGCAGACAGTGCGCGAACCCTGGCCCGGTTCCTCAGGGCAACCGTCCGTGTCGGGGCGTGGACGTGCCCGGGGCCGGGCGAGGCCGCCGATCCCGCAGCCGCGCAAAAAACCGGTTGAAGAGACCGACCCGTCGGACCCGTTGCAGCTCATACCGGGCCCGGACGAGACGACGCTGCTGCCGCGGATCCCGAAACGGACCGAAAAGCCCAGCGAGCCCGAGGAGGTCTCGCAGCTGCGGCGCAAGCGGGGTATCCGACGGCATCGCGACGACACCCCAGTCGGCGGCAAGAAAGCCAGCAGCGTGGTGCGTGTGTGCTCCGAAATGTTGGCGACCATCGGCGTGCTCGTTTTGGCGTTCTCGGCGTATGTCATCTGGGGCAATAATGCCGACATCAACACGGCTCAAGCCGAAACCGAGGACGCGCTGATCAGCTCGTGGGACAGCGGCGACGAGAAGAAGGACCCGACGCTGGATCCGGTGCCGGGCAACGCGTTGGCGCGGCTGTACATGCCGCAGATCCGGCCCGAACCTTGGACGATCGTCGAAGGCACGAAACTGTCCGATATCGAGACCGCCCCGGGGCATTACGAAGACAACGCGATGCCGGGCGACATCGGGAACTTCGCGATGGCGGGCCATAACGTGCCGGCGATTTTCCGTCATATCGACGTGCTCGAGTCGGGCGATGAGATCGTCGTGGAAACAATGACGAAGTTTTACATCTACGAGATTCACAAGCACGAAATCGTGCAGCCAACCGACGTCGACGTTGTCGCGCCCGTCCCTAACGAGCCGGGTGTCGAGGCGGGAGAGGACGATCGCTGGCTCACGATGACGACGTGTCACCCCTGGTGGGACAACTACGAACGTTATGTCGTGTGGGGCAAGCTGGTCGACTCCGTCAAGCGCGGAGACGAGCTGCCGCCGGAAGCTAAAGGGTAACTATGTACGCATGGATATGGCGGAAGCTGCCGTTCGGCCTCCCCGGGAAAATCGGCGGCTCCATTGTCCTCATCGGATCGACTTTTGCGTTGCTGTGGTTTTTCGCGTTCCCTGCTTTGATGCCGCTGCTGCCGTTCAACCAGAGCACGATCGATAGCAATCCGGGCAACAGCCAGGAGACCCCGACGCCCGATAACGAAGAGTCGGGCGAGGATTCGGACGGCCGTGTCGACGACTACGACCCTTCCGATTACGAACTCGAAGACTCGCCCGAACCGTCGCAGGGGCAATAACACCGTTAGTGTCGCCACTCACAGGCGGGCATGCCGGTGTTGTCGTTGTGGGGCCGTGCGATGATCTGCGCCGTGACAGCACATATTTCAGCCGCTCCCGGCGATATCGCAGAAACCGTACTCATGCCCGGTGACCCGTTGCGGGCGAAATGGATCGCCGAGACCTATCTCGACGACGCCAAATGTTATTCGGATGTGCGGAACATGTACGGCTACACCGGCATGTTCGAGGGGCAGCGCATTTCGGTGCAGGGATCCGGCATGGGCATGCCTTCCGCGTCCATTTATATCCACGAAATGTTGGCCGAGTACGGCGTCAAGACGATCGTTCGGATCGGCAGCGCGGGTTCGATCACCACCGATTTGGAGCTGCGAGACGTCGTCGCCGGCATCGGCGCCTCGAGTGACTCCGCGATGAACCGTGTCCGTTTCGGCGGCAACATCGATTACGCGCCGGTCGCGAGCTTCGAACTGTTGCAGTCCGCAGCGAAAGCCGCTGGGGAACAGAACAAGAAGCTGCATGTCGGTAACTTGCTTTCGGCCGACACGTTCTACAGCGACGACGCCGCACTGCACGAGAAACTCGCCGAATACGGCGTGCTCGCCATCGAGATGGAAGCCGCCGCGCTTTACACTCTCGCCGCGAAGTTCGGCGCACGTGCGCTCACGCTCGTGACCATTAGCGACAACCTCATCACCGGTGCCGCGATGCCAAGCAAGGAACGGGAAGTGTCGTTCGGCGACATGGTCGAGCTCGCGCTCGCGACCGTCACCGACAGCTAGGGCGAACACGGCGCAACATGGGCTCGTCACGGTCGCGAACCCGCACATGACAGATCCAAGGTTGCGCCGGTTTAGATCGATTACGTCGACTACAGTGCCGCTATGTCGAACGAGCCGAGCCCGGAAACGGCGAACATCTCACCGTCAGCGACCCCGGGCGGAGCGGACGACGGTGACGCCACACCGACACCGCGGCGCGGCGGGCGAGCCGCGACCGTTGTTGCGGCCGGCGCCGCGGCCATTGTCGTGACGGTCGGCGTTGTCTTCGGCGTCAAATTCCTCGGCGGCGACGGGGCCGTTGCTGGCCAAAGCGACGACACCGACCAAGCCGCTACGGAAACCAGCGACGAGATCAAACAGTTCGACTTCAAGAACGTGACCGTCGATAACAGCTTCGGTGTGAAACAGACCCTCGAAGACGGCCGGTACACGCTGCCCGGCTACGACGAAGAACTCGGCGTGGGCACCACAATGGCCGAGGGGCCGGTGTTCGCCGACGCCGACGAGGACGGCGACCTCGATGCCGCGGCGATCTACCAGTGGACGCCCGCGGCCGGCACGCCGATACGGATCGCGTTCATCTGGGAATGGACCGGCACCACCGCGAAACAAGTGGTGCAGCCGGTCACGGCTGGCTACGAGGGCACCGTCTCCGACCTTGCCGCGTCCGGTAACGAATTCGTCCTGTCGATGAAGTCGTTCGGCCCTCCGCCGGACAACGAGAGCGAGGGCGGGCGCGTCTCGTTCGCCATGCATGACGGATACGTGGTCCAGGTCAGACCGAACTTCGGCGCCGTCGACCCGTGCGTGGTGTTCGACGCCGACCAGAAGATCGGCACGGTAGGCAGCGACGCGCCCGTCTACGTCACCGCGGACGCACAGTCGCCACGGATCCGTCCCGGCGACGAACCGTTCGCCGAGATCGTCGCGATCGATAAGGAGCTCGCGCCGAAAGATTGGAATCTGGCGCGCCTGACCAGCGCCGACGGCTCGATCCGTTGCGGCTGGGTCGAAGCAGGAGAAGTGAACTGACCCGCGTACGCGGGTCAGTAGCGCACACCGCGCACCGCTAAGCCGCGGTACTTACCGTCCATGCGAACCTCGCCGCGGCCCGACACGATCTCGCCAGCCACCCACGATTCGACGTCGCGAGCCGTCAGCAACGCGCGCGTGCGGTCGACCTGGTCGCTCGGCACGATGGCGGCCATGCCCATGCCCATGTTGAATGTGCGTTCCATCTCCGCCGAATCGATCTGGCCCGTGCGCGACAGCAGCTCGTATATCGGCTGCGGCTGCCAGCTGGCGCGGTCCACGACCGCATCCAGGTGGTTTGGCAATATACGAACAATGTTGCCGGGCACCCCGCCGCCCGTGATGTGCGCGAACGCGTGGACGTCGCATTCGGCCACGATCGCGAGGCAGTCCTCGGCGTAGATCTTCGTGGGCGTCAACAGTTCCTCGCCGAGCGTGCGTTGGCGACCGAACTCCGGTACGACAGTGTCCAGCGGCATGTGCTGCGCGCCCAAAAGCACGTGACGGACCAGCGAATAACCGTTCGAATGCAGCCCGGACGATGCCATGCCGATGATGACGTCGCCCTCGGCGACCTTATGCGGCCCAAGCTGGTCATCCGATTCGACGACGCCGACGCCGGTAGCGCTGATGTCGTAATCGTTGGTGCCCATGACCCCGGGATGTTCGGCAATCTCGCCGCCGATGAGCGCGCAACCGGCATAGCGGCAACCGTCGCTAATGCCGGCCCCGATGTCGGCGATACGTTCCGGGATGACCTGGCCACACGCGATGTAGTCCAGCAGGAACAGCGGTTCCGCGCCGCACACCACGAGGTCGTCGACGACCATAGCGACCAGGTCGATGCCGACGGTGTCGTGAATGTCGAGTTGTTGAGCTATCACGAGTTTCGTGCCCACCCCGTCGGTGGACGAAGCCAGAAGCGGCTGCTTGTATTTCGCCGTGTCGAGCGCGAACAGCCCGGCGAAGCCGCCGATACCGCCGACCACTTCGGGCCGGGTAGCTTTGCGCACTTTCGTTTTGAGTGCCTCGACAGCCTGGTCGCCGGCTTCGATATCCACCCCGGCCTCGCGGTAGGAGGAACCGGAACGCCAGGGCGTGACTTTACGTTCTCCGCTGAGCTCGTCCACGTAGGGTCTCTTCCTTATTATCAGGTGCGGTTTCGGCCACACCGACGTCTGCGCGCCGGTCAAGCCCTTCCAAAAGGTGCTTACCGATCACGTCGTTGGGTGGCAATGTGATCGGGTAGTCGCCGTCGAAGCAGGCCATGCATAGGCGACTGCGGGGCTGCTCGGTGGCCTGCACCAACCCGTCGAGGGATACGTAACCCAACGAGTCAGCACCGATGGTCCGGCGGATGCCGTCGAGATCGAGGTTGTCGGCGATGAGTTCCGCCTTTGTGGCGAAGTCGATGCCGTAGAAGCACGGCCATTTGGTGGGCGGCGACGAGATACGCACGTGGATCTCGACGGCGCCGGCTTCGCGCAGCATGCGCACCAGGGCGCGTTGCGTGTTGCCGCGCACGATCGAGTCGTCGACCACGACGAGTCGTTTACCGCGGACCTGCTCCCGCAGCGGGTTCAGTTTCAGCTGGATACCGAGCTGACGCAGGGTCTGAGAAGGCTGAATGAAAGTGCGGCCCACATAGGAGTTCTTTGTGAAGCCGAGCCCGAAACCGATCCCCGATTCCTGCGCGTAACCGATCGCGGCGGGCACGCCGGATTCGGGAACCGGGATCACCATGTCGGCTTCTGCCGGGTGTTCCTGGGCCAGGCGCCGACCAATCTCGACCCGGGCCGAATGCACGGTACGTCCCGAAAGGACAGAATCCGGCCGCGCGAGATAGACGTATTCGAAGATGCAGTTCTTGGGGCTTTGATTGGCGAAACGCGCCGACCGTAGGCCATGCTCGTCGATCGCGAGCAGCTCGCCCGGCTCCACTTCCCGCACAACGGAAGCGCCGATGGTGTCCAAAGCGGCCGTCTCGCTGGACACGACCCAGCCCCTGTCAAGCCTGCCCAGCACCAGAGGCCGCACCCCGTGAGCGTCTCGCGCCGCATACAAGGTGTTGTCGTCCATAAAGACGAAGCTGAAAGCCCCCTCCAACTGCGGCAACACCTGAAGCGCAGCCGATTCCACGGACTCGTCCGGGTAAGACGAAAGCAGTGCTGTGACCAGCGATGTGTCCGAAGTCGCAGTCGAATCGACGCCGAGCTTGCGGCATTGGGCGCTCAACGCGTTCGTGTTCGTGAGGTTGCCGTTGTGCGCAAGCGCGATCGTGGTGCCAGTCGACGTCGCCTGAAGGGTCGGCTGTGCGTTTTCCCACGTCGGCGCGCCAGTGGTGGAGTAGCGCGTGTGCCCGATCCCCAGGTGACCCGTCAACGGGGCCAGGGTCGATTCGTCGAAGACCTGAGCGACCAGCCCGAGATCCTTGTATACAGTGGTGCTTCCGCCGTCCGACACCGCCATGCCGGCGGCTTCCTGACCGCGATGCTGCAGCGCATACAGGCCGAAATACAGCAGTTTCGAGATGTCGTCGTTGGGAGCCCACACACCGAACACACCGCAGGCGTCCTGCGGGGCGGAGTCGGTGGTGTCGAGGTCGTGGTTGAGCCGCCCGTCACCGTACGCCACGGATGCTCCTTGTCGCTGAGATTCAGTTACCGCCGGGAGAGCGGCATGGCGCGAGGACCTTTCGGGCACGCCGGGAGCGTCCCGCACCGTCATCACCGGCAAGTCTAGCGGCCGGATCGGTGTACGACAGGTACGGCTGCGGCTGAATTACCACGAGCGCGGCTGGTCCTCGTCGTCATCGCGGTAATGCCGGGGCCGCGACTGGCGTGGAGGCTGAGGCGGGTACTCGTTCGACCATTGACCTTGGTCGCCGTATCCGCTGCCGGGTTCCGGTTCGTCGCTGTAGCTCTGCCCGTAGCTGCGTTGTGTCTGGTCGGACTGGCTGCTGTAGCTCTGTCCGTATCCGGATGTGCCGTAGCCGCGTTGTGTCTGGTCGGGTTGGTTGCCGTAGCCGGGGCTGTCGTATCCGCGTCCGTAGCCGGATTGGCCGTAGCTGGAGGCGTCGTATCCGCGTCCCCCGTAGCTGGGTTCGGACCCGTAGGCGGGTGGTGGGGTGCTGCTGGGTGGGGGTTGGCTGGCGCGTTCGGTGGGGGTGTTGCCGGGTGCGGCTTGGTCGCTGTAGCTCTGTCCAAATCCGGACGTGCCATACCCGCGCTGCGTCTGGCCCGATTCGTCACCGTCGCCGGCTGACGAATACGGCTGTGTGCTGCGCGACGTCGGCGGCAACTCGTCCATGCTCTGCGGTCGACGCGCGGTCGTGTCGGCGCTATCACCTCGGGAATAGGACGGGCCGAAACCGGGGGACGAGGCCGGTTCTGCACTTGGACCATCCATAGGGTCATCGACGTACAGCGGGCCATTGTGCAGCATCGTCTGCGCATCCATGCCGGGCCGACGTTGCGCGGCGTCGTACACGCCCAGGTCGCCGGTTTGAGTCGCGTTCGGTTTATAGATCGACGGCGTGAAGTCTTCGGCCGGCTCGTCGCTCTCGTCGTCCTTATCGCGTCGACGCATGAGCATGACGATCGCGATGATGCCGCCCACCAGCAGCAACGCACCCAACGCCATCAAGACCCAGGTCATCGGGTCGATGTCGTCGGTGGTGGGAAGAGCACCGTCGTCGTCTTCGGAGGGTTTCGCCTTCGTGGAACCGCCGTCTTCTTTCGCGGCGTCATCCAGGCGCACGTTCGTCTCGAGCTGTTGGCCCACTTGCGTGGTCTTCGTTTCTTCCTTCGGCTTGAAACCATCGACCTCGTACTTCAACGTCACGTCGCCGACGGCGAGCTCCTTCGAGATGTTGAAGTTCCCGTTGCCGTCGGTCGTGGCGCTGCCTTTCTTGCCTTCCGAGTCGGTGACGGTGACCTTGACTTCGGGGATGCCCTTACCGTCCAGGTCCTTGACCTGGCCCTTAACGCCGGGCGAGACCTGCTTGACACCCACGATCGTGACCGCCGAGGTCGTCGAGTTCGAGTTCGGCGAACTGACGGAGGCCTTGATCGTGCCGGTCGCCTTCTCACCTTCGTCCAAGCCGCCGTCCGCTTTGGCGGTAACGATGACTTTGAAAGTCTTCTTCTGTTTGCTCGCCACATCCCCGCATTTCACGGTGAGGCCTTCGGCCCCGTCGCAGCCTTCAGCTTTGACGTCGGCGGTGCCTTCGAGGCCGGGCGCCTCGACCGCCACATTGACGCCTTTAGCGGTGCGCCGGCCCGCGTTTTCGACCGTGACCGTGAACTCTTTCGCGGCTCCTGCGGAAATCGATGCGCTCGACGGATCGATTTTCAACCGGATGATGCCCGCGGCATGGGCAGGAACCGCGCCGACACCCAACACGCTCACGACTACGGCGCACACGACGGCGAAGGCGGCGGCAGTGCGTAGCCAGCGAGAATCGATCTTCGGTATTGAGGTTGTCGCTATCACGTACTTACGCTCCTTGCCGCAAGCCCCGTCACAGGCTGTTCGGTATTGAGTAAACGTGTACCGGAAGTTGAGCAGCTGCCGGAACATACTGCCTTGGCGCTTTCGTTGAGCCGCGCGAGAGCCGCTGCGCCCACCGGGGGAGTGGCGGGTTCGCGATGGCAATCCACGTCATTATGGCGCAGATGTCGATCCGATCGTAAAGCTGTCGCTCCTGCCGCGGTGGTACCGGCGTGTACCGAGGCGAGATTATTGTCAGTGGTGTGTCGAAAACAGAAACGGAAGCGGTGATCCGCGAGGCTGTCGAAGCCTTGGACTCCCAGGACGACCCCCGTCCGGGCCTGATGCGGGAGGCGGTGCGCGCCGCGATCGCCGAACTTGCCGCCGCGGCTCCGGGGAAAAGCGTGGAAGTGCGCGTACCTCCGTACGCGGCGGTCCAATGCATCGCCGGTCCCAAACACACACGCGGGACGCCGCCGAACGTCGTCGAATGCGCCCCCGAAACTTTCCTGCAACTGGTGAGCGGCCGGGTGTCGTTCCACGAATGCGTTGCCGATGGGCGAGTGTCGGCCAGCGGACCGCGGGCCGACATCAGTGGTCACCTGCCGTTGGTGTGAGCGTAAAAGTCTCATGTACGCTTGCAGGCGTCTCTCACGCGACGTTACCTCGTGAACCTCCCCAGGGCCGGAAGGCAGCAAGGATAAGCGGGCTCTGGCGGGTGCGTGAGAGGCCCTGAACTTTTCGGCGTGGGAACGGACGTTCCCACGCCGGTTTTGGTTTCACGGGTGGTAACCGGTGCACGGGCCAGTACCGCCGCATAGCTGCGCAGTACGGATGCATAAACTCGGTATCGTGCGAGTTCTTCTCATCGGCACGGGCGGACGGGAACACGCTCTTGCTTTGGCTTTTGCTCAGGACCCTTCCGTCGACGAACTGATCTGCGCGCCCGGCAACCCCGGCATGGGCGCTATCGCGAAGCTGCGCAACGTCGTGGCCGATGACCCGGCGGCCGTGTGCGAACTCGCCGTGGACACCCGAGCCGACCTCGTCGTGGTCGGGCCGGAAGCCCCACTCGTGGCTGGTGTCGCCGACGCCTTGCGGGATCAGGGGATCGCATGTTTCGGACCGTCTGCCGCCGCGGCGCGAATCGAGGGTTCGAAGGATTACGCCAAGGACGTCATGCGGGCCGCCGGTGTCGCCACGGCCGCATCGGTCACATGTCACAGCCAGGCGGAGGCCGAAGCCGCGCTCGACCGTTTCGGCCCGCCTCACGTGGTCAAGGACGACGGCCTCGCCGCCGGCAAAGGCGTGATCGTCACCTCCGACCGTGAGGCTGCGCTGGCGCATGTGGCCGCGGTTTTGAGCGGAAACGACGATCGCGCGGTCGTGGTCGAGGAGTTCCTCGAAGGCCCGGAGGCATCGCTATTCGTCATCGCCGACGGGGATGACGCGGTCCCGCTGCTGCCCGCCCAAGACTTCAAACGGGTCGCGAACAACGATGAGGGCCCCAACACCGGAGGCATGGGCGCCTATGCGCCGCTGCCCTGGGTGGACGAAGACTTCGTCGACACGGTCATGGAATCGGTGGCCCGGCCGACCTTGGCGGAGCTTCGCCGGCGCGGGACGCCATTCAACGGCGTCTTGTACTGCGGCCTCGCGGTGACCCGCCAAGGCCCGAAAGTGATCGAATTCAATTGCCGTTTCGGGGACCCGGAGACTCAAGCGGTCCTGGCGCTGCTCGAAACGCCGTTGGCGGGACTGCTGCATGCCGCGGCGACACACGAACTCGGCAACGTGGAACCGTTGCGCTGGCGCCCGGGTTGCGCGGTCAATGTCGTGGTGGCGTCGCAGGGCTACCCGGCTGCTCCCGTGACGGGCCAGCGGATTCATGGGGCGGACCTCGACGGCGTATTGCATGCCGGCACGACGCTAGCCGCGGACGGCAGCCTTCGCGCAAGCGGCGGCCGGGTGCTGAATTGCGTGGCTGCCGGTGAGACTCTGGCGAAGGCGCGCGAGAACGCCTACAAACTCGTGTCGAACATCACCCTGGAGGGTTGTCACTATCGCGACGACATCGCAGCCGACGCGGCCGGCCGACCCGATGACGCGTCGTAGGGCCGACCTAATCTGTGATCCAGGCTCTCACGCTCCGGAGGTGAGCACATGGCGCTAGCGCTGTACCGCAAGTACCGGCCGCAAAGTTTCGGCGAGGTCATCGGTCAAGAACACGTAACCAAACCGTTGATGTCGGCTATCGACAACGGGCGCCTCAATCACGCGTACCTGTTTTCGGGACCCCGCGGATGCGGGAAGACGTCGAGCGCCCGGATCTTGGCGCGGTCGCTCAACTGTGCCCAGGGACCGACCTCGAACCCGTGCGGCACCTGCGATTCGTGTGTCGCGTTGGGCACCGGCGGGAACGGATCGATCGACGTCATTGAGATCGACGCGGCGAGTCATGGTGGCGTCGACGATGCCCGTGACCTACGCGAGCGTGCGGTATTCGCGCCCGTCAATTCGCGGTTCAAGATCTACGTCATCGACGAGGCCCACATGGTGTCGTCGGCCGGTTTCAACGCGCTGCTGAAGCTCGTCGAGGAACCGCCGGACTACGTCATGTTCGTGTTCGCGACGACGGAGCCGGAAAAGGTACTGCCCACGATCCGGTCGCGTACGCACCATTACCCGTTCCGGCTCATGCCGCCGACAGCGATGCGGGGCCTGTGTGAGCGGCTGTGCGAAGCCGAAGGCGTCAAGGTTGACCCGGCCGCTTATCCGCTCGTGATCCGCGCGGGCGCGGGATCGGCACGCGACACGTTGTCGGTGTTGGACCAGCTCATCGCGGGTGCGGACGAGAACGGTGTCACCCATGAGCACGCGGCCGCCCTGTTGGGTGCCACCGATGGCACCTACCTCGACCAGATGTGTGAGGCGCTGGCTTCCCGCGACGGTGCCGCCGCGATGGCCACGATCGATACGGTCTGCGAGTCGGGGCAAGACCCGCGGCGTTTCGCTTCCGACCTGCTCGAACGTTTCCGGGACCTCATCGTGCTGAACCAGGTTCCGCAGGCGGGATCGAGCGGCATCATCGACGTGCCGTCCGATGTTTTGGAACGGATGACGGCGCAGGCGATAAGGCTCGGCACCGGCACCTTGACCCGCGTCGCCGAGATCATGCACGAAGCTTTGTCGGCGATGAAGGGCACGACGGCGCCGCGGCTGCTGCTTGAGTTGGCCTGTTCGCGCGCGATCTTGCCGACGCTCGACGATTCGGCGAGCGGGATCCTGCAGCGTCTGGAACAGCTCGAACGCGGCGTGCCGTCCGCGGCCCCGGCCAGCGCTGCCCCGCAGGCGTCCGGCGCGTCCGCGTCACCGGCGGCGGCGAGGCCCGCACCGGCCCCGGAATCGGCCGCACCGCCCGCACCGGCCCCGGAGTCGGTAGCACCGACGCCAGCACCCGCGGCGGCACCGCCATCGCCGGAACCGCAGAGTGAACAACCTCAGCCGCCTTCGAACACGGAACCGCCACCTGCCGCGCCGCCCGCCCCGGCCGCGCCTCCGGCACCGCCGGCGGCCGAACCCGAAGGCGGCATATCGCTGGTTCGGTCGCGCTGGGACCAGGTCAAACAGGCGGTGAAGGATCGCAAGAAGACTGTCGCGGCGTTCCTCATGGAAGGCAACCTCGTTGCTGTCGAAGACGACACGATCGTGTTGTCGTTCCGGCATGCGTTTCACGCGAACGCGCTGCAAAACGAGGCGTCGATGGCCGTCTTCACCGAGGCGTTGACCGAAACCCTCGGCGGTAAATGGAAGGTTCGATGCGAGGTCGGCGAGGCGCCACCCGCAGCGCCGCCGCCACCCGCGGCTGCGCCTCCTCCGGCTCCTGCCGCGGCTGCGCCGCCGCCGGCGACCGAGGCCCCACCCCGGCAGACGCCGGACGCGCGTCCGGCGGGCGACGTCCCCACGATGAGCGCGCGCCAGTCGGGTCCGCCACCTGCGCACCAGGCCGAATCGGCTCCGCTGCAGAGCGGTGCCATCTCGATGGATCAGGCGGTGGGCCTATTCGCCGACAGGGTCGGTGCACGCAAGCTTTAGGCTGAACCGCGAATTTATTTGACGTTGATCAAGGAGATCCCATGAACACCGACGGAGGCGGAGGCGCCCCGGACATGCAGCAGCTGGCTCAGATCGCCCAGCAGATGCAGACCGACTACATGACGGCACAGCAGGAACTGACGGAGGCGGAACTGTCCGCGTCGTCCGGTGGCGGGCTCGTCACCGCAACCGTCTCGGGAACCGGGGAGCTCAAGGGGCTCAAAATCGATGAGAAGGCCGTGGACCCGGAAGACGTTGAGTCGTTGGAAGATCTGGTCTTGGCGGCCATTCTCGCCGCGGGCGAGGAAGCCAAGAAGTTGGCTGAAGAGAAACTCAACCCGATCACGCAGGCAGTCAGCGGTTTCAACACCGGTCAGTAGTCCGACAGCTTGAGCTTTTGATCGAAGCCGCCTTCGTGTCTATGGCGCGAAGGCGGCTGCCATTTCGAATATTTCCTGGCCACCTGGCCACAGTTGCGCGATGCCGCGGGGGAGACGCATGTACGAAGGAGCATTGGCCGACCTGGTCGATGAGCTTGGCCGCCTACCGGGCATCGGCCCGAAAAGCGCGCAGCGCATCGCCTTCTACATTCTCGGTAGCGATAAGGCCGACGTGGATCGGCTCGCGGACGCGCTGCGTACCGTCAAAGAGCACGTGCGTTTCTGCACTGTATGCGGCAATGTGGCCATGGACGAGCAGTGCCGGATCTGCCTGGATCCGCGTCGCAGCGATGACAGCATTTGTGTCGTCGAGGAACCCAAGGACGTCATCGCGATCGAACGCACCGGCGAGTTCCGCGGGCGATACCACGTGCTCGGCGGTGCCATCAACCCGTTGGACGGCATCGGGCCGGACGACCTTCGCATCCGGGATTTGATGCAGCGTTTGCAGGCGGGTGTGACGAAAGAGATCATCATCGCCACCGACCCGAACACTGAGGGCGAAGCGACCGCGACGTATCTGGCGTTGCTGATCAACCCGTTGGGCATCGCCGTCTCGCGGCTGGCATCGGGCCTGCCTGTCGGGGGCGATCTCGAATACGCCGACGAGGTCACGCTCGGCCGTGCCTTCGAAGGACGCCGCCGCGTTGACCCGTGACCTGCTAGCTGAAGCCGGACACAATTCGGTATCAAACGGTTGTTCTGTGGTTCACAGTTGATCTGCTCAGTATTAGGGTGCGCCTAGGACGAAATGTGCTCTCACACACCCTCTTGACCTTCTGAGGTAGAAAATGCGAAAACTACGGCCCAAGGCCACGGGGGCAATTGCGGCATTCGCCGCGCTTGCCATGGTGGTAACAGGATGCGCGGCAGATCCGGGCTCGAGCAAAGACAATGACGAAACGCCATTTACTTTCGCCGGTGCCGGCGACCCGACTTCGCTCGACCCGAGCCTCGCCAGCGACGGTGAAACCTTCCGTGTGACGCGGCAAGTTTTCGAAACCCTGTTGAAGCATGAGGATGGCGGTACCGAGATCGTCGGCGGGCTCGCCGAAACCTGGGATCAAAACGAGGACGGCACCGAGTGGTCGTTCACGCTGCGTGATGGCGTGAAGTTCCACAACGGTGAAGATCTCGTCGCGGAGACCGTCTGCAGCAACTTCGACCGTTGGTTCAACTGGAGCGGCCAGTACCAGCTGCCTTCCCTGTCGACTTACTGGCAGGACAACTTCGGGGGCTTCGCGGAGAACGAGGACGACTCGATGCCCGACCCGAACTACGTGGGTTGCAAGGCTGACGACGACCTCAACTTGACGATCGAGGTGAAGTCTTCTTCCTCGCGTTACCCGGGCGCGTTCACGTTGGCTTCCATGGCGATCCACTCGCAGGAGTCGATCGACGCCTACAAGGAGCAGCAGCCTGAGGGCGAGGGTGAGGGCATGACCTACCCCGAGTACAGCCAGAAGGTTGGCGACGCCCACGGCACGGGCCCGTACAAGTACAAAGAATGGGACCAGCCGAACCACGAAGTCACGCTGGAGCGTTACGACGACTACTGGAACGACAAGGCCGCTGGCAATGTCAAGACCTTGATCTTCAAGACGATCTCGAAAGAGAACGACCGTAAGCAGGCGCTGCTTTCGGGCGACGTCGACGGCTACGACCTGGTTGCCCCGCAGGACATCGGCGAGCTCAAGGACGCCGACATGCAGGTGCCGACGCGTGACCCGTTCAACATCATGTACTTGGCGATGAACCAGGAAGTGGACGGTAAGGAAACCGTCTTCGCCAATAAGGAAGTACGCGAAGCGGTCGCTCATGGCGTCAACAAAGAGAAGCTGATCAAGCAGATCTACCCGCCCGGTTCCGAGGCTGCGACCCAGTTCCAGCCGCCGACGCTGGACGGCTGGTCGGAGAACGTCCCGACATACGACTACGACGTCGATAAGGCGAAGTCGTTGATGGACGGCGTCAGCGAAGAAGACAAGACGATCGACTTCTGTTACCCGACGGACGTCACCCGGCCGTACATGCCGGCTCCGGACTCGATCTTCGAGAACTTGAAGGCCGACCTCGAAAACATCGGTTTCACCATCGAAGACAAGCCGTTGACCTGGGCACCTGACTACACCGACGACACGTCGAACGGTAAGTGCACGGCCTACATCCTCGGCTGGACCGGTGACTACAACGAGGCATACAACTTCCTCGGTACCTGGTTCGCGCACAAGGACGCGGCCTGGGGCTTCGAGGACCAGAAGATCTTCGACAAGCTCGCTGAGATCGATGCGGAACCGGACCCGGAGAAGCGCGTGCCGATGTACCAGGAAGCGAACGACTTGATCATGGACTTCATCCCGGGTGTGCCGATGACGCACTCGTCTCCATCGATCGCTTTCGCGCCTTACGTCAGCCCGCCGACGACCTCTCCGTTGACGATGGAGAACTTCGCGGAAGTCAGTTTTAAATAGTCGAGTTACTTCGGTGGTGTCGGTGCAACTCCATCCGGCGCCACCGAAGAACAATTGACTGAGCCGGTCGACTTGCGGCAGCAGCGGCCGGCTTTGCTGTCACTTAATGTTCCTCCCATAGGAAGGTCAACCCTCGCCGTGTTGCGTTTTATCGTCCGGCGCCTATTGCAGCTCATACCGACCCTCTTGGGCTTGTCCGTGCTGCTGTTCGTGTGGGTGCATAACTTGCCTGGCGGTCCAGCTGCGGGCCTCCTGGGCGAAAGAGCGACGCCAGAACGCGTCGCGCAGATCGAGGAATCGCTCGGTCTTAACGACCCGATCTGGGTTCAGTACGGCCGTTTCATGCAGAAGCTGTTCCAGTTGGACTTCGGCACGTCGATTCAGTCGGGCCGTCCCGTATTGGACGAGTTTTTGGCGCGGTTTCCCGCGACCGTGGAGCTTTCGTTGACCGCGATCCTGATCGCGGTGGTCGTCGGTATTCCGTTGGGGTACCTGGCTGCCCGTCATCGGGGTCGCTTCCTCGACTTCGGCGCGGTGACGTCGTCGCTTCTGGGGATCTGCATCCCGGTCTTCTTCTTGGCGTACCTGTTCAAGCAGATTTTCTCGGTGTGGTTCGGGGTGTTCCCGTCGGCTGGCCGCGTCACTGCCGGGCTCGATACGCCGAACATCACTGGGCTGGTCGTGTTCGACAGCCTCATCTCGTTCGATTTTGTGGCGTTGTCGGACGCGTTGGCGCACCTGGTGTTGCCGGCTGTCGCATTGTCGTCGATCCCGTTGGCGATCATTGTGCGGATGACGCGGGCGAGCGTGCTTGAGGTGCTCAGCGAGGACTACGTGCGTACCGCCGAGTCGAAGGGCTTGCGCGCGTCGACGATCCGTGGACGCCACGTTTTGCGTAACGCGATGCTCCCGGTCATCACCACGATCGGCATCCTGACAGGACAGTTGCTGTCGGGCGCGGTTCTTACCGAGACGGTATTCGCCTTCCCCGGGATCGGCTCGTTCCTGGCGACAGCTATCCCCACGCGCGACTACTCGACGCTCATGGGATTCATCATGCTGATTGCGACTTTCTACGTGATAATTAACTTGATTGTGGACATTTCCTACAGCATTATCGACCCGAGGGTTCGGGTGAGTTGATGTCTACTAAAACCGACAAAATCGATCGACTCGCCGAACTCACAGTCAAACAATCGGATGGCGGCGGAGGCCGCAGCCTCTGGGTGGAGGCCTTCAACCGGCTGAAGCGCAGCCCGATGGCCATCACCGGCGCCATCGTCATCGTCATCTTCGTGATCCTGGCGATCCTGGGGCCGTTCATCGCCCCATACAGTCCCGTCGCGATGAACTGGGGTGACGAAGTCTCCCCCGCACGCAACGTCTTTATTGGTCCTCGCGCAGGAAACTGGCTCGGTCTTGACGCGATGGGCCGCGACGAGTTCTCGCGTCTGCTCATCGGTGCACGGCAATCGCTGATGGTGGGCGTCGTCGCCACCGGTATCGGGTTCGTCATCGGTGCGTTCATCGGTGGTATCTCGGGTGCCGCGATGAGCCTCGGTGGCAAAGTCGGCCGCCGGATCGACGCGGTCGTCATGCGCGTCATCGACATCATGTTGGCGCTGCCGTCGCTGCTGCTCGCGTTGAGCGTGGCGGCTGTGATCGGCCAGAGCCTGCAGACCGTCATGATCGCCGTCGGTACCGTGCAGATCCCGATTTTCGCGCGGCTGCTGCGCGGTTCGATGCTGGCGCAAGCCAACTCGGACTACGTCCTCGCCTCCCGGGCGTTGGGCGTGAAGAGGCACCGCATTGTTCTGTCGCACGTGCTTCCCAACTCGCTGGGTCCGGTCATCGTGCAAGCGACGTTGAGTCTCGCGACGGCGATCATCGACGCGGCCGCATTGTCGTACCTCGGTTTGGGTAACCCGGACATGTCCGCCCCGGAATGGGGCGTGATGCTGGCGCAGGCACAGGACTACTTCGGTCAAGCGATGCAGCTTGCCGTGTATCCGGCGCTGGCGATCATCGTCACCGCTTTGGGCTTCACTTTGTTCGGTGAAGCGTTGCGTGAATCTCTCGACCCGAAGCTTCGGAAGTGAGCCCATGTCTTTGCTTACAGTGGATAACTTGTCCGTCAGGTTCACTCGTCGTGACCAGCCGGACGTACGGGCCGTCGACGGTGTCTCGTTCGCTGTCGACTCCGGCGAAGTCGTTGGACTGGTCGGCGAATCCGGTTGCGGTAAGAGCGTCACCTCGTTGGCGTTGATGGGTCTAGTGGCCGGAAACAACGCCAAAATCGCCGGTGAGGTGAACTTCGACGGCACGAACCTGTTGAAACTGTCCAATAACGCGATGCGCGACATGCGCGGGTCGCAGATGGCGATGGTGTTTCAGGACCCCTTGTCCTCGCTGAACCCGGTGATCCCGATCGGCGTGCAAGTTACCGAAATCTTGGAGCGGCACCAGGGCATGAAGGGCGAGAAAGCCCGCAAGCGTGCCGCGGAACTGCTCGATCGGGTCGGCATCCCCGACCCGCAGCGCCGCTTGGACGAATACCCGCACCAGTTGTCGGGCGGTATGCGGCAGCGGGCCCTGATCGCGATGGCGGTGGCGTGCGCGCCGCGACTGCTGATCGCGGACGAACCCACGACCGCCTTGGACGTGACGATCCAGGCGCAGATCCTGGAACTGTTGAAGGAACTGGTCGACAGCGAAGGCACCGCGCTACTGATGATCACGCACGACCTCGGCGTGGTCGCGGGCCTGTGCGACGACGTCAACGTCTTGTACGCCGGAAAGGTCGTGGAGGCGGCACACCGTCGCGAACTGTTCGCGAATCCGACGCACCCTTACACGAACGGCCTGCTGAAGTCGGTGCCTCGTTTGGATGCGCCGCGTGGGCAAGCGCTCGAACCGATCCGGGGGTCGATCAACGACAACATCGCCTGGGCCGACGGCTGTGCCTTCGCGCCCCGCTGCGACTACTACACGATGGAGTGCCTCGAGGGGCCACCGGAACTGTCGTCGACCCCCAATGGCCACAGGTATCGCTGCGTCAACCCGATCGAGCATTCTCACGCTGACACCAAGGAGGTGCGCTGATGAGCCATACGGAACCTCAGACGGCTGTAGACCAGCCCGACGACGAGACTTTGTTGAGCATCGACGACCTCAAGGTGCATTTCCCGCTCAAAGAAGGTGTCCTGTTCGACCGGACCGTCGGCCACGTCTACGCGGTCGACGGCGTATCGCTGTCGATCAAACGCGGCGAAACCTACGGCCTGGTGGGCGAATCGGGCTGCGGTAAGACGACCTTGGGCCGCGCCGTGTTGCGGCTCGTCGACATCACGGGCGGGCAGGTGCGGTTCGGCGAAACCGACCTGGCTCAGCTCGGATCCGAAGGCATGCGCAAGGTCCGCAGCAACCTGCAGATGGTGTTCCAGGACCCGTTGGGCAGTCTCGACCCGCGACAAAACGTCGAGTCGATCCTGTTGGAAGGGCTCAGGACGCACAACATCGGTACGGACCGCAACGACCGGCGCGAGCGGATCTTGCGGACGCTGGATGCGGTCGGTCTGCCGCAAAACGCGATGTCACGGTACCCGCACGAGTTCTCGGGCGGGCAGCGTCAGCGCATTGGCATCGCTCGGGCGCTGGTCCTTGAACCGGACATCATCATCTGCGACGAGCCGGTCTCGGCTCTCGACGTGTCGATTCAGGCGCAAGTGCTGAACTTGTTGGATGAGATCCAAAAGGATTTGAACCTGACGTATCTGGTGATCGCCCACGACCTGGCGGTGGTGCGGCACATCAGCGACGTGATCGGCGTGATGTATCTGGGTTCGCTCGTCGAAGAAGCGCCAAGCGACGCCTTGTACAGCGAACCGAAGCACCCTTACACGAAAGCCCTGATGTCGGCGGTGCCTGTTCCCGATCCCGATATCGAGGACAACCGGGAACGGATCCTGCTTCGGGGCGACCTGCCTTCGCCGGCGAACCCTCCGACGGGATGCCGTTTCCACACACGATGCCCGTGGCGTCAAGCGGAACTGTGCGACACCGAGCGGCCGCAGATGCGCGAACTGTCAACCGGTCACCGGGTCGCCTGCCACTATGCGCAGGACATCGCCGACGGGAAGGTGCTGCCGAATAAGGATTTGGCGGAGCCGATCCTTCCGGAAGCGAAGGAATCGGCGTCACGCCCGAGCGAGTGAGCTTTCGCGGGGGGTGGTCGGTTGTCCGGCCATCCCCGCGATGTCGCGGTGCTGTCGCCCGCCGGACTCCGCCGCGCCTGCCCGGGTGGAAGTCCTGGTGCCGGCGCAACGGGGGGCGCCACTTCCTGTGCATGTCAGTAACTTCTGCGATTTGCCCCGCCCTGTGGCGCCGTCATGTTCGTAACATTTGCGTCATGCCGTAGCTGGCCCACGACCGCCGACCGGCCGAATCGTTGACGCATCCGGTCGACGCCGTGTCGAAACTTTAAGAGCGTTACCAGAACCCGGCTAGCATTGAGTATTCGATGGTCACAACACGCTGAGGATCGACTGTGAACAAACCCCCGATGAGTCCTAAAGAACTGGAAGAAATCCAATTTGATGTCGTGTGGGGCGGGTATTCCATGGGACTGGTCGATGATTTCATCGACCAAGTCATCGTGAACATCAATGCAGGTCGTTGGCTGTTGGAAGGCACGAGCGTCACGTTCAAACGGGAACTACGGGGCTACGAACGTGGCCAAGTGGACGCCATGATCGCTCGACTCAACGGTAAACCGTCGCCCTTGCTGGAACCCAATACCGTGAACACCGCCCGGTCCGCGGTGAAGGAACGCCCGAGGAAGGGCCGCTTCTTTTAGAAGCACGGCGACGCCCAGCCACGACGAATCCACTTCATCGACAGCGCAGCGCCGGCCACTGACCATGGCCGGCGCTCCACTATGTTCTTAGACCGAACGGTTGACGGCGCTGGCGACTGCGCGCATCGAAGCGGAAACGATGTCGGCATGCACACCGACGCCCCACAGGACCTCGTCACCGACCTGGCATTCCACGTAGGCCGCGGCTTTCGATGTTTCACCGGAAGTCAGTGCGTGTTCGGCGTAATCGCGGACACTGACTTCGATGTCGATCGCTTGTAGGGCCGAAACGAACGCCGACAACGGACCGTTCCCGGTGCCGGACACGGCCCGGTTGGCGCCGTCCACGGTCACTTCGGCGTCGATCGTGACGGAGCCGTCCGAACTCGATGCTGAGGAGTGTCGACCGATGATGATGCGGCGGTCGGTCTGCTCATCGACCGAGTATTCGTGTTCGAAGATGTCGAACATCGATTCCGGAGTGACTTCGCCGCCGTTGGCGTCCGTGTGGGCCTGCACGACGTGCGAGAACTCGATCTGCATCCGCCGCGGCAGATCCAGCCCGTACTCGGTTTTGAGGATGTATGCGACGCCGCCTTTCCCGGACTGGGAGTTGACCCGGATGACCGCCTCGTAGGAACGCCCCAGGTCGCGAGGGTCAATCGGCAGGTACGGGACATCCCAGGTGACGTCATCGACCGATTTTCCGGCCGCGCGTGCGTCGGCGTGGACTGCTTCGAGGCCCTTGTTGATGGCGTCTTGGTGCGAACCCGAAAACGCGGTGAACACGAGGTCGCCGGCGTACGGGTGACGCTCGTGAACCGGCAGCTGGTTGCAGTGTTCGGCGGCCCGTCGGATCGAGTCGATGTCGGAGAAGTCGATCTTCGGGTCGACGCCTTGAGTGAACATGTTCAGGCCCAACGTCACCAGGTCGACGTTGCCGGTGCGTTCACCGTTACCGAACAGGCATCCTTCGATCCGGTCGGCGCCGGCCATGACCGCCAGTTCGGCGGCCGCGACACCGGTACCGCGGTCGTTGTGCGGATGCACCGACAGCACCATCGCTTCGCGGTGTGACAGGTTGCGGTGCATCCATTCGATCGAGTCCGCGTACACGTTCGGCGTCGCCATCTCGACGGTGGCGGGAAGGTTCACGATCATTGGGTTGCCGACGGTCGGTTCGATCACGTTGGCGACGGCTTCACATACTTCGCGCGCGTATTCGAGCTCGGTACCCGTGTAGGACTCGGGGGAGTACTCGTAGCGGATGTGCGTGTCCGGTGTTTCCGTGCTCGCGTACTTGCGGCACAGCCGCGCCCCTTGGGTCGCGATATCGGTGATCCCCGCTTTGTTCATCTGGAACACGACCCGCCGTTGCGTCGTCGAGGTCGAGTTGTAGAAGTGGACGATCGCGTTCTTGGCCCCGCGCAGCGACTCGAATGTGCGCGCGATCAGGTGTTCCCGGCATTGCGTCAGGACTTGGATCGTGACGTCGTCGGGGATGAGGTCCTCGGTGATCAGGGTGCGGACGAAATCGAAATCGGTTTGGCTCGCGGCGGGGAAACCTACCTCGATTTCCTTATAACCCATGCCGACCAGCAGCTGAAACATGCGGCGCTTGCGTTCCGGCGACATCGGGTCGATGAGGGCTTGGTTACCGTCGCGCAGATCGACGGCGCACCAGGCCGGCGCTTGTGTGATGCGTTTCGTCGGCCAGGTGCGGTCGGGCAGGTCGACGTTGAACTGTGCTTGGTACGGCTGGTACCGATGGGTTTTGGCAGCGAATGCAGACATGGGACTTCTTGGCTCCTATAGCGAAAAGGGTGTCGAGATGACGACGAAAGATGTCGCGACCGGCGCATGACTCACTCCGCGGCGAGGAGCCAGCTCGTTTTATCGAGCCCCGCCGCGGCAACCAAGAAGAAGAGAAGCGCGCATAGCAGTCAATACGCTACGCCGCAGGTGACGCCCCATCGAGGACCTCCCATACTGTGGGAAAGGCGTGGCGGCCGTGAGACCCAAGTCTCCGGCCGCCACGCCTTTCTATGCGTTCCTATGCGGCACCCAGCGCTTGCCACCAGGTGTTCACGGTGGCGGGCGAATACGGGTTGACGATGTCGCCCGGGCGCGGTGTCACGAAGGAGACGCCCCGCTCCTTCGACTCCTGCCATAGACGTTCAATCGGTTCCGACCAGCTGTGACGCGCCAAGGTGTAGGTGCCCCAGTGCACCGGGACGAGAAGCTTCCCGCGCAGTTTCACGTGGGCGGAAACGGCCTGTTCCGGTGTCATGTGAATGTCTGGCCAAGAGTCGTCGTAGGCGCCGACCGGCATGAATGTGACGTCGAACGGCCCGTGATGTTCGCCGATCGCAGCGTATCCGTCGAAGTAGCCCGAGTCGCCCGCGTAGAAGGCGCGGTGTGCGCTGCCGCTGATGACCCACGACGCCCACAGGGTGTCGTTTCGGGTGAGTGAACGTCCCGAGAAATGCCGTGCCGCGGTCGCCACGAACGTGAGGTCGCCGACGCGTCCTTCTTCGTTCCAGTCGAGCTCGATGATGCGGTCGAGGGGAATGCCCCAGCGTTGCAGGTGCGCGCCGACTCCCAGCGGAACGACGAATTGGGTCTCGGTGCGTCGCGCCAGTGCCAATGTGGTCGCACGGTCGAGGTGGTCGTAGTGGTCGTGAGAGATTACGACCGCATCGATGTCCGGCAGCGCGTCCAACGGGACCGGGGTTTCGTGTATGCGTCGCGGACCGAGCAGGCGCGACGGAGACACCCGATAGCTCCATACCGGGTCAATAAGGACGTTGTGGCCCTCGATCCGCAGGAATGCTGAGGAATGGCCGAACCACACGGCTCCGATGTCGAGCGACTGGACCGTCTCGAATGATGGGGTGACCAACGGTACTTCTCCCGTGGGAAGACGCCCGCCGCGGTCAGCCATCATTTCTTTCACGACGCGAAGTGGCGGGCGTGAGAACGGGAGGCTGGCCGGCATCGGGTTCGTGAACGCGCCGTCAACAAATTGCGGCGAATCCTGGATCCGGCTAGCGCGATCAGTCGATAGTGGACGTTTTCCGAGTTGGGATGGGACGTCGTGGAACAGCCATGCGGTGGTGGCCGCCGCAGCCATACCGATCCCGAGGGTGCCTATACGTGTCTTAGCTACCATGCCCGCTCCCTATTTACTCAAGTTGCCGCATATTTCAAGTATGCCCCGAATTCGCAGTCGAAACGCACCGCGCACGACCGGTATCGGTACGTGCTAGCACGAACGCGGGGCGATCTGGGTTGCATCCGCGGTGTCAAACATGGCGGAAGCCACGTTTGATCGCGGTGAAAAAGCTGAAGTCAAGACTGGTGACATAATCGTTACGTACAAGTCGTTGTCCCGCCACTTTAGTGCTACGGTGCGGACATTGCGTCGGAGCACAGTAATTAAGCGTTGGCAGAATGCAGGCGCACAAGCGCCATTACCTGGGGGAAGCACGTTCATGGAAACCACTACGACGTCCACGTTGCAGGCATCGCAGAGCCACACCGACGCAATTGGAATGTCTACACCGAATGGTTCGATGGCGGGTCGCATAGTGTCGGACGCGGTTTCGTCGGCGGGACTGTATGCGCAACGAGCCGGAGCCACCTGGCTGCTGTGGTTGCGCGCCACGAGTGACACGCCCCCACACGAAGACCTCTAGCTGCAGCAGCCCGTTAGTCGGCCAAAATCAGCTCGTCGAGCGGCAAACGATCGCGAGGCGAGTCGTCGGGTCCGCGCAAATCATCAGGCAGCGCGGCCGGATCCCCCGCGACCCCGATAGCGGCGCACGACAACGGCTTCTGAGTGGCGGCCAGATCGAACTCCTTCGACACCATTTCCTTGTCGAAACCGGCCATCTGCCGCACGGTCAAACCCTCCGCCATCGCCTGCACAACCAGGTGAGACATCGCCTGGCCGGCGTCGTATTCGGCGTAAGGAAGCGGGCCCTTCTTGTTCTCCAGGGTCGCCACCGACACCACCAGCATCGATGCGTATTGTGCCCAGCCGTGGTTGCCGGGTGTCAAGGTCGCCAAGATTCGCCCGAACGTCGACGACTCCTTACGCCCGACGATGAACCGAGTCGGCTGCGTATTGCCGCATGACGGAGCCCACCGCGCAGCCTCCATGAGCGCTAGAGCCTGCGTCTTCGTGACTGAAGCATCCGCGGCGAAAGCCCGAGTCGAATGACGGGTCGCCAGCAACGGGTGCAGGGGCGTGGACGTGACGGCATGACGCGATGTGGTCAAGACTATGAACCTTCCTGTGAACGGTGTCCCAATCGTGCCACCGGGGGGTTCGTCAACGCCATGTAGGTTCAGTCACCCTCGTCGGCGCTACTATCAGTGCTTTCGCTCTTACTGGAGCCGTCCTTCTTGTTCGATTTTGATGGCGAAGGCTTCGGCGGAGGCGACGTACCCAGTGGCTTTTCGTTCGTGGTTTTACCGGGCAGCGTGATGCGCGGCGAAGCGTCGAGAAGCTCCCCATCGAGTCGCAGCTTCCCGAACGTCGTGTCCACCGCCGTGATGGTGCCGTTGGGTTCGATGCAGTACACGCTGTCGGGTATTTCCGCCGAAACCCTCACCGAATTGCGACGCAACGAGAAACAGTCACTGTCCTTCGAAGCACCCTTGATCCGCTTGATCTTGGTGACAGCCAACGGGGCGTTGCGTTCCAGCAGCACATCGAGCCAGTCGGTGAACACGTGCTGCACCCGCGGGTCGTACGAACTGGGCACCTTGCCGTCCTTATCGGCGACGTTGACACACACGACCTCGTCCTGGTCGACACACTGGTAGTAGCCGGTGCGGTTCCACGCCATTGTCACGTCGGTCTTACCGCCGTGCAGCCCCTTGGGGATGTCGATACGCCAAGTGCCGTCGGTGGCGCGCATGACCCGGACCGTCACGTCCGATTGGCCGTCGCGGGCGAGCGTGTACTCGGCGGTGAAATGTTTGTCCTTCGCGGCCGCCGCCGCGCTCGCCAATTGTCCCCGATCCTTGATCGACCCGATCACGGGTTCACTGCCTGTCGGTCGCGGCATCACGCTCGGTTCCGGTTCCTCGTGTGGTGCCGATGCGGTGGCACTGCAGCCCATTAGCATTACCACCAGGGCTATCGCCGGAAGATGACGAAGTTTGAGTCGCTGCACAGTGTTATTTTTCGCACGCTGCGCGGCTACTGCCGCGGCGGCGCGCCGCGGCACCCGATAAGCTGCTAGCTGCCCGACTCGAGCCCCCCCACAACGACGTGGCCCATGTGACCAACGCGAAGGAGCGGAGCCAGTGGCGCTAGTCGTCCAAAAGTACGGTGGATCCTCCGTACAAGACGCTGACAGAATCAAACGAGTCGCCGACACGATCATGTCGGCGCGAAAACGCGGTGATGACGTAGTCGTCGTGGTTTCAGCCATGGGCGACTCGACCGACGAACTTCTCGATTTGGCTGCCCAGGTTTCGCCACTTCCCGACCCGCGAGAGCTCGACATGCTGTTGACCTCGGGCGAACGGATCTCGATGGCCCTCCTCGCCATGGCGATAAAAAACCTGGGTTACGAAGCCCGGTCATTCACAGGCTCCCAGGCCGGCATGATTACGACCGCGAAACATGGTGACGCCCGCATCATCGACGTGACGCCCGGTCGAATCCGCGGTGCGCTCGACGAAGGCGCGGTCGCCATCGTCGCCGGCTTTCAAGGCGTCGCGCAGGACACCAAGAACATCACGACCCTGGGACGCGGCGGTTCCGACACGACAGCGGTCGCGTTGGCTGCGGCACTCGAAGCCGACGTGTGCGAGATCTACACCGATGTCGACGGCATCTACACTGCCGACCCCCGCATCGTTTCCGACGCCCGCAACGTCGACACCATCACTTACGAAGAAATGCTGGAGCTGGCCGCCAGCGGCGCCAAGGTTCTGCACCTGCGGGCGGTCGAGTACGCCCGCCGCTCCAACATGCCGTTGCGGGTCCGCTCGTCGTACTCATCGAAGCCCGGCACCTTGGTTACCGGGTCTATGGAGGATCTTCCCGTGGAACAAGCACTCATCACAGGCGTGGCTCACGACCGAAGTGAAGCCAAAATCTCGGCGCTGGCCGTGCCCGATGAGCCGGGACAAGCGGCCGAACTGTTCAAGGTCGTCGCCGACGCCGAAATCAACATCGACATGATCGTGCAGAACATTTCGACCAAGGACAACGGGCGGACCGACATTTCGTTCACCTTGCCGAAAGACGACGGTCCCCGCGCGATGGCGGCGCTGCAAAAAGCCCGCGACGAAATCGGGTTCACCGGTCTGCTCTACGACGACCACATCGGGAAGGTGTCGCTGGTCGGTGCGGGCATGCGTTCGCACCCGGGTGTCACGGCGACTTTCTGTAAAGCGTTGGCCGAGGCGGGCGTGAACATCGAGATCATCTCGACTTCCGAGATCCGTATCTCGGTGGTGTGCCGCGACACCGAACTCGACACGGCCGTGGCCGTGGTGCATGAGGCGTTCGCATTGGGTGGCCAGGAAGAGGCCGTCGTGTACGCCGGGACTGGAAGGTAGGAAACATGAGTAAGCCGACCCTTGCCATTGTGGGCGCTACCGGAGCCGTCGGTTCCGTCATGCGTGACGTCATTTCGCGCCGCGACGACGTGTGGGGCGAGATCAAACTGGTCGCTTCGCCGCGCAGCGCCGGCAAGCAGCTTCCGATTCGCGGGAAGAACGTGACGGTCGAGGCCCTGTCGGAGTCCGTTTTCGAGGGCGTCGACGTGGCCCAGTTCGACCTGCCGGACGAGGTTTCGGCGCAGTGGGCACCGATTGCTGCCGCCGCCGGCGCGATCGTCATTGACAAGTCGGGCGCGTTCCGTATGGACCCGCAGGTGCCGTTGGTGGTGCCGGAGGCGAACCCGGAGGCCGTGCGTGACCGGCCGAAGGGAATCATTTCGAATGCGAACTGCACGACGCTGGCCCTGATCCCGACGCTGACGGCCCTGAATAAGGCGTTCGGGTTGCAGTCGATGTCGGTCGCTTCGTACCAGGCCGCGTCCGGCTCCGGCCAGGCAGGGCTGGAGTCTCTTTACGACCAGACTCAGGCCGTGTCCGGCAACCGTTCCGTGGGCACGAAAGCCGGGGATGTCGCCGACGCGGTCGGGGTGGATGGCAGCGAAGTCTTCGGTGCGCCGTTGGCGTTCAACGTGGTCCCGAAGGTCGGCGGATGGCGCGACGGCGGCTGGACGTCGGAAGAGCTGAAGGTGCGTAACGAGAGCCGCAAGATCTTGGGCTTGCCGGATTTGAAGGTGGCGTCGACTTGCGTGCGTGTACCGGTCGCGATCGGCCATTCGCAGGCCGTGCACGCGACCTTCGCTTCGAAAGTGGATGCGGATGCCGCCCGCAAGGTGCTCGCCGATGCGCCCGGCGTGACGGTCGTGGACGACCCGCAGGCCGGGCAGTTCCCGATGCCGATCGATGCGGTCGGCACCGACGACACTTACGTGGGCCGGATCCGCACGTCCGTTGACTTCGAGAATTCGTTGGAGTTCTTCGTGGTCGGGGACAACCTTCTGAAAGGCGCGGCCCTGAATTCGGCGCAGATCGCGGAGCTGCTGCTTCCCGAGTTCGCTTAGTTTTTCGTAATGTGACAGCGGCATTCGCCTGTGGGCGGGTGCCGCTTTCGCGTGTCGGCGTGTTTTTACGACATTTGCCCGCAATATGGCTGTCATGGTGCGAAAACACCTGGTGAAGGAAGGCCCCGGCGTGTTTCTAGTCGACCATCGTGGTGTAAGTATGTAAACGCATACGCGGTGACGGAGGGGCAATGGCATTCAGTAAGAGAACCAAGGGATATCTGGCCGTGCTTGCTGCCGTAGTGGGCTTGGCGACGCTGTCTCCTGCTGTTGCCGCGCACGCCGACACCGAGGGGCAAGACGTGACCGTGCAGACGGTGTGTGGCGATTCGATCAACACGGATATCCGCGGGGCGGAGGCTTACTGGCACGCCACCTGCACTTCCACCGAGATCACGATCTCGGGCTGGGTCGAAGACACCAAAGCCAACGGCCTGTGTGCCCGCGTGCGTGCCTATATCAACGGGAAATGGCATTACAGCCCGAAAGCTTGCCCGGCAGGCGAAGTCGAGAACTTCGTGTTCACCGGTGTGGATCGTGCCGCCTCGGTGTACCTGTACAACACGTGAGTGAGTGGGTCGGTGTACCGGTAGGGCACGTGACCGACCGCGGCTCGTAGTCGCGGGATTGGCAGCTCGGTCTCCGGGCATCGCCGCGTTCGCGATTCGAGATGGCCCGTGAGTTGTCCGGGCCTTCTTCCTGGGGTCGGCTGGGTAGCCGGAGCGGGTTGGGCGGTGTCAAAGAACCTGACACCTAGTTGCATGAACCGGACACGTTGATTGAGCTGGCGCTCGGATCGTTGGTTCCTGTGTCCGAGAGCGCGGCGCACTACGTTGATGGGGCCTTGAGCCTCTCCACCAGACCGACGATGGGTCGGCTTGACGCGCGACATATCCGTGCATAACCTGTTTATGCGGTTACGCGATAGGGAGAGTCAATGGCTCAGCGAATTACGACGTGGGACGGGCAGTCATGGCTGCTCGATCCAGGTGCACTGTTCCTCGACTTTGTCTACACAGGCGACTTCGGCGTCGGTGCTTGGCATGACGGAATCTTCCACACGGCCGAGGCTCTCGATGCCTGGCTCGCAGAACACGTCACGCCGAAACTGAGTCCGACGACCAGCCGCGAACTGGAGCAGGCGCTCACATTGCGCGACAGTCTCTGTCGACTCGTGAAGCTCGCCGCCGGACTATCGCAGACGTCGGAGGAACGGGATACCTCATTCGTCATGCAAGTCGCATCGGAGCCCGACATTCCACCGATGTTCCCCGACCACGATCCGGCCATGCCGTTCGTGACTACGCAAGCACTTTCGACTATCGCCCGTGATGCGGTAGTCAAACTGCGTGACCACGGAGACCGACTCCGGAACTGTTGCGGAGACGGCTGCCCGATGGTCTACCTGGACCTCTCCCGTGCAGGTAAGCGGGCGTGGTGCTCAATGTCTCGCTGCGGCAATAGGGCCAAAGCTCGGGCATTCAGAGCAAGAGCAACCGAACGCACGACGCACGAGAAGGAATGAAGCAATGGCGCGACGTCTTGTCATCGACGAAAACATCACCCTTGACGGAGTGGTCGAAAACGATGGGTCCTGGTTCGATCCCGCCGACGATTCGGAGCAGGGGCGGCAACTGGCCGAAGTAACCCAACAGAACGCAGCCGCGTCCGATGCGTTCCTCGTCGGGCGGATCACGTTCGAGGAGATGCGCGAGTTCTGGCCAAAGCAGATCGACGACAAGACGGGGGTGACTGACCATCTAAACCGCGTCGAGAAGTATGTCGTGTCTCGCAGTATCGAAGACCCGAAGTGGAACGGAACAACGATCCTTCGCGGGGATGATGAACTTGTTTCGCAGATCGAGGAACTGAAGTCACGTGACGGTGCAGACATCGTCGTCGCCGGAAGCATCTCGCTCTCGCAACAGCTTCTGCAGCTCGGGCTCGTCGACGAGGTGCGTTTGTTCATCTATCCGGTCGTGGCCGGTGCTGGACGCCGACTGTTCACCGATGAACACAACATCCGTGACCTCTCACTCGCTGAAAACCGTTCGTTCAAGGACGGCGTCGTCCTGCTCCGCTACACACGCTAAGCAGCCAGGGGTCAGGTTAAGGCACATTCCTCCGTCGGGACCGACGGTATCGCTGGGACTGATGCGTGATCAGGTGTCTGCGTTAGGTGCTTTGTTGCACGGGCTTCGTAGGGGCAAATGGTGCATCCGCTTCGGGGCACCCGGCAGAGGTTTAGCGCTTTCTATTGTTTCTTATAACCGACTCTAAAGATGACGAACCCTAATCGGCCATTTGGGAAATTGGATATCAAATCCAATGGTTGCCATCGCTAGTGTCTTCTCGGTCGTTGACTAATTGAGAGGGCGCAGAATGTCTATTAAGGATGAACTCAAGAAGAAGTCGGAAGAGATCCGTCACTGGGCCGTCAAGCGGATGTTCGAGGACGAGGGTTATAAAGCCGAGCGTAAGGGCGAGGACGAGGGTGGCTTTTTTACCGGCCGCAAAGAGTTGACCAAAGAACGCTACGAAGGCGGTCCGTCTCCCCATCCTTCACGGGCGAACCCGGATGACATGGACGAGAACTCCAAGTACATCGCTCGTCAAGGCACGGACGTTTGGAAGATGAAGTACGACGAGATCGTTTGGGTCTATGACTCGGTTAAGCAGTTCGGCCAAGGGAACCCGAGTCAGCTGAAATCACTCATCTCCTCCGTGAGTGGTGTTCCATTCGAGCTGATGGGACAAGAGGATTGGGCTGACAACGTCAGCAAACTGAAGCGCAGCGACGACTCCGGCAAATACAAGGGCACCGAAATCCTTTTGGAGAATGCCATCCATGAAGCGAAGAACTGGGATGGCGATACGGCCGCCACTTTTGTGGCGACCTATGGGGCCGACGGTGACAAATGGGAATCGGCGGTGCAAGGCAACTACTACATGAGCGAAGCCCTGGTAAAGGCGGCCGAGGCGCAGCTGGCTCTGATCATCGCTGCCCGTGAAGACGTGCTCGAAATCTGTGATGCGACCATCTCCGCCCTCAGCAAGATGGAAAGCGATAACTCCGGTGACGCTACATTCGGTCTGGCCGTGCTGGGGGCGATTACGACCGCAGGCTTGACTCTTGCCTCGTTCGGGACCGCCGCGACCATTGCGGGAGCCGCATTCGCAATCACGGGGGCTGCGGTCTCCGCCGCGGAGAATGGCTCGGACCCTGGTACGGGCGTGTCCGGCGGCAAGTACACAATCGGTGGGGACAGCGCTGTCGGGATACTGGTCAGCATGAACTCGGCGATCAGCAAAGTGACCAAAGGCATGTTCGATCAAGAGTCCGACATCGCCAACGGCCTGGTTAATGTTCACAATGCCGCGCTCGGCGACCGGTCCCGCTACGTGATCGGCACGGATACGCCGGAGCTCAGCAACCCTACTGACGGCTGGGGCAACCGTGTTTCCGGCAACCTGATCGCGCTTGAGGAAGCAGCTAAGGAGTCGTTCCCGCCTGCGGCGAAGAGGCTGCATTCGGCAAATAATGACTTGGCCGCCGTGTCTGGTGAATCGGCTGCTTTCCACGCCGAAACCTATGGTTTCGAGACCGTCGTGTGTGACCCGTGGATCGCATTGCGCCACCTGATTCAGGACTACGTTGGGTCCAATGCCAACAAAGTGGAGAACACCGGCAAGGTCATGCTGCAGTTCGCGAAGAACGCCGGGGTTGTCGACGACGACGCCTCCAAGAAGATCGACAAGACCTATAAAAACTTCGATTCAACGGGCTCGGGGCAGGAACACGAGAAGCTCGACAAAGTCTAGGCAGCTAGGCTTATGTGGATGGTGGCAGGATCATGTTGAATGTGGCCCAGCGGATCCAAAGGCTGATGGTCTCAGTCCAATCGCCGGACAAACGTCTCCGTGCTTCGACTCAGGGCGAAAAATATGTACGGTTTGAGGCAAAAGACGACCTGGATCTCTCGAAATATACGGAAAGTGGTCTCGCCGAACAGGTGGAGGCGATGCTGAACGCGATAGTCGAAGGCAAGCGGCGGGGTGTTCGCGAGGCGTATCGCGTCGAAGGGCGCGAATACCGGGAGGTCAGGCTTCACGAGCTCGACGCGGATCGGCGCCGCTACCGCGCCGAACTCGCAGATCTTGAGGTAGTGGCGCAGTCGAACGGCAAGAACGTGCGCGTTCTTGTGACCGCCGACCGTGCCGGTTATCGGGTGAAATTGAGGCCAGGCTGCCTGCAGCGACTGAATGCAAAGACTCTCATCGACGAATTGAACTCCGCGCACCTCAACGCGATGATGGCGCATCTGGACCAGAAATCACAGCTGAAGCGTAAGCATTTGCAGGTGAAGCCGTGACTGGCAATTAAGGATAGTCAAATTGCGACAGTTGATGTTTGTGTTTCCCGTTCGAAGTGTGTGCGGTGAGGTGGACGCTTCAGGCTGATCGACCGAAGCGTCCCCAGTTCTTCTCGCGTCTTCCTTGGCAAGGCATGCTCGCGTCGCCGGGATTGGATGAGCCCCTCCGTGCGACCCGGATGCTTCCCACGCTCTCACCATCCACCCTCGAGGTCTGAGGAAGCCGTCGCATCGGTTTGACCGATCGAGGCGACGAAGCGATGCGCATCGGATCCCGCAGGGCGGGCCAGCGCCTCGGTGGATGGCCGGTGCGGAGGCCGATCCGGTCCCGGTCACTACAGCTGCGTGTCGAATCCCGTCCCGTTGCCGACTTTTGCGCGCTCGACACGAAACCGCGGCCGCGAGCTGTGGAGTGAGCTCGCGACCGCGGTTACCCGGACAGGAAAGAAATCCGTCAGCGCGTCGAAGATGCCATCGGCTCCTTACCTGCCTGTTTCGCACCGGCGTTGTCGGAGGTGTTGTCGGCCGGACCGGAACTCGGGGATTGCGCGATGCCGAGCTTCTTCGCTTCGATCGCGATGATGCGCTGGCGTTCCTGCGGCGAAGCCTGCGCGAGCAGGCGCGACAGGACCGGGGCCGACAGCGGTGCCTCTTTCAGTTCCGCTTCGTCGTCGTCGATTTCGGCCTGCGAGTCGTAAACGTTCGCCTCGGTTTCGTCCTTGTCGTCCTTGCGTTTCCTGGCCCGCAGCGGCGGGTAGAACGTGTTGCCTTTTTCCGGACGTACCCACGGGTTACGTCCCCAGGAATGTCGCGGCGTCTCCCCGGTGGCATGCACGGGGCGCGCAACCGGCCGGCGCCCAACGCGAGGAACGCTGGCCGCGGTCGGGCGACGCGTCCACGGGTTGTTGCCCCAGGTGCCGCCGGTTTTCGGCGCGATCGAGGCGCGACGGACCGGCCGCGTCGGGTTGACACTGTCGGGTTTACGGGCCCAAGGGTTGCGGCCCCATTCGCCGTTTCGGCGCGGCGCCCCGACTGTGACGTGCCCGGACCGTTTTGGCGTGGACCGCACCGGTGCGCGGTTATCGGCGTTGCCGCTGGTGCCCATCCGCAGGCTTGGTGCTCCGATGCGCGGCGGGCGCGACACCTGCTGGGTGGGTTGCGTGGCGCGGTCCGGCTGCGGCGGCGGCACCGTCGTCGGGGCGCCCGGACGCATCGGCGCCCCGGGCGTACGCGGTGCCGAGCTCCCGGCGCCGGGGTTCGCGCTGGTGCCGGGTCCGACCGCAGGTCCATTGGTGGTGGTGCCGGCAGGATTCGCGGCGATGGTGCCGTTTTCGACGGTGGGCGTCGCAAACACGGGTCGCGCGGCCGGTGCGCCGGTGTTCGGCCCGAACGCGGGCGGCGGCGACTGTGCCGGGCGGGCCCCGGGCGGCATGGCCTGTCCGCCGCGCGGTCGTTGCCCGTTGCGGGCGTCACGTGGGCCGACATTGGTAGGCGACTGGCTTTGCAGTGGCCCGAGCATCGGCATCGTCGGATTCGTTGCAGGGCCCTGCAACTGCGGTCCCGGTGCCGCGTTCGTAACGCTCGGCGGTGCGAGCGTTGGGCCACTTTGCAGGTTCGGCGCCGTGTAGTACGGGCTCCTCGGCGCCTGGTCTCCGACCTCGATGCCTGCGCTATAACCGAGCTTACTGGCGTTCGGCCTCAATCCGGTCTCCGACTTCCCCCACGGGTCCTTCGTCGGGCTATCGATCTTCCCCCACGGGTTCTTCGTGACGTGATGCAGCGCGGGGCCGAGCTTCGACGCTTTCGCGGCGAACACGCCGACGGCGATCGTGGTGCCCGCCTTCGTGAACTCGGGGCGTGGTGCAGGCGCGTCCTTCTTTTTCACTGCGTCGTATTTGACCGGCTCGCTGATGGAGCTGCTGTTGACCGATTTGTATTCGTCGACCGTGTCCCGCATGATTTTGCGGGCTTTCTTGTTGTATTCCTCGCGGAGCGCGGATTTTCTGCCGTCGAGATCCTCGTCGTCGGCGTCCGTCACTTCCTGCAGGTCTGCCTCGTACTCTTTGGCCAACGCATCGGTGTCGTCCTTGAAGGTGCGGATCGTTTCCGCGATGCTGTTGATGCCCTTCGGGTAGCCGACGATGATGTCGTTCATGCTGTTGACGGACTTGTCGATGTCGTCCAGTTCGTTGGCGAAGCTCGTCGATGACGGCCCTGCCCATTGCGAGCGCGCTTGCGACACGTAGCCGGGCACGTTGTTGACGGCGTATTCGCAGGCTTTCTGCAGTGCCTCCGCCAGTTCAGCTTTCGCGGACATGGCTTCGGCATCGTCGGCGTGGGCGATCCCGTGAATCTGCGGGAAGGTCAGGTCGGAGTCTTCGGACATTGATGATTACCTCGATGCGTTCCTGGGCGGGGCGTCAGTACCGGCTTGCTGGGGCGCGATGGTGGGGGCGGGGTCAATCCGTTTATGCGGAGGCGTCGCCGTTGAAGCCGCGATTCGTGGACTCGCCGGTAGCGGCCGCGAGTGCGAGCGCTTGAGCGATCGATGCGTCGACGTCGGTAGCTTCGGCGAGGATCTGCGTGATTTTCGTCTGGTATGCGCTGCGCTGAACCTGCCACACGTCTGTGAGAAACGGGATCCCGCCAGGGTTGGCGAGTTTCGTGATGGACACGGTTCCGGAATCGTCGACGGCCAGTTCAGGTATTTCGGAGATTTCGTCGAGGACCGTGGACAGTTTGGCGCGGATCTTTGTGAACGATGCACTCGCCTCGACGACGAGGTCCCGGATCGCCTTCGCCTCGATACGGCCTTTCTCGAGCTGCTTTCCGAGCTGGTCGAACCGTGCGATGGCGTCGCCGGTTGAACCGGATGTCCAGGCGCCGTTTTCGAACAGGTACGCCGCCGACGCATGGTCCGATTGCAGGTCGGACAGGCGGGTGCTGACGGCAGACCACGATTCGGCGACATCGTTGAGCACCCCGAGATCGGCGTCTCGGAGCTGTGCGAAGTCCATCTATCAACGGCCTTTCGGTAGCCGATCTCGATCACCAATGTCATGAACAACGGTACGGCCAATCTGCAGCGTTGAACGGTGGCGTGGTCCTAGGACCAGTCGATGGACCGGAACTCGAGGGTTTCGCGGGCGCGCAGCGCGTATTCGCTCGGGTCGGCGAGGCCGGCACCGTTGTCGTCGTCGAGTGAGGCATGGTCGGCCCCGACGGCTTCGGCGTACGCGGCCATGAAGGTCATGCCGTCGATGAGGTCCTTGAGGTACTGCATGCTCAACGCCAGTTTGCGGTCGACGTCTTCGCCGACTCTGCGCGCTTCGGCATGCAGTTCGTCGTTGCCGAGGGCCAGAGGTGTCATTTCACCGGTGGTGAGGCTGGCTTCGGCAG
>DXIM01000048.1 GCA_019112895.1 Candidatus Stackebrandtia faecavium | reverse complement strand
CAGGCGATCTCGCTGTACGACGAGGTCATCGTCTCCACCGCCGACGCCGAAGGCGTCGAATGCGAGGTGGACGGTATCGGAGCCGACGTGGTGCCGACCGATTCGACGAACCTCGCGGTCGCCGCGGTGGAGCTGCTGGCCGAATCGGCCGGGATCGTGCCGCGCGTGAAAGTCAAGGTGCGCAAACGAATCCCAGTCGCCGGGGGCCTCGCCGGAGGCAGTGCCGACGGTGCCGCGGCCCTGCTGGCCGCGGCCCGGTTGTGGGACCTCGACCTCGATCGTGCGGCGCTAAGTGCGCACGCCGCCGTGTTGGGCAGCGACGTCCCGTTCTGCTTGTTGGGGCACACGGCATTGGGCCTCGGACACGGCGAGAAGGTGGAGACCGTCACCGATAACGGAAGCTACGACTGGGTGGTGGCCACATCGGATGCGCAGCTGTCGACACCCGCGGTGTACCGCGAAGTCGATCGGCTCCGCGCCGAAGGCCAGGGCCGATACTCCGACGACGTATCCGGGCTCCTGGAGGCGCTGCGCGAAGGAAACGTGCGCAGGCTGGCGGCCTCGCTACGCAACGACATGTCGCAGGCGGCGTTGAGCCTGTGTCCGCAGCTGCGTGACGTGTTGACGGTCGGCATGGAGGACGGGGCGCTAGCGGCGTTGGTGTCCGGTTCCGGGCCGACGACCCTGTTTTTGACGCGAGATTCGCATCACGCCAACGCGTTGGCCGGGAGACTGCGCTTGCGTCGCGTCGCCGCGGGCGTATCGGTGGCTACCGGGCCTGTCCAGGGCGCTCACGTGATGTGACGCCCAGGAATCGCGCAAAACGCGTGATCGAAACCCCCACTATTGAGCACGGCTCGTGTTCGTTACTCATGTACGCTGGCGCGCATGTGTGGAATCGTTGGGTACGTGGGACCGCAAGCCGCCGTCGAAGTAGTTGGCGAAGGCCTACGACGCTTGGAATATCGCGGTTACGACTCGGCGGGTGTCGCTCTCGTCGCTAAAGGGGGAGTCGTCACCGAGAAACGGGCCGGGAAACTCGCGAACCTGACCGAAGCGATCTCGCAGCGCAGCGACATCAACGACCAGCACACCGGGATCGGCCACACGCGCTGGGCCACCCACGGCGTGCCCAATGACCGCAACGCGCACCCGCACGTGTCGAGCAACGGCCGGGTCGCCATAATCCACAATGGGATTATCGAGAACTTCACGCGGCTACGCGCCGAACTCGAAGCCGACGGCGTCGAGCTCGCCTCCGACACCGATTCCGAATGCGTCGCCCACCTTCTCGAACGTCAACTCGACACCGGCGGCGACTTGGCCGACGCCATGCGCCGCGTCTGCAACCGGCTTCAGGGCGCGTTCACGCTGTTGGCCGTCCATGCCGATGCTCCTGACACCGTCGTCGGTGCGCGCCGGAACTCGCCGCTGGTGGCAGGCGTCGCCGACGGGGAATACTTCCTCGCCTCCGATGTGGCCGCGTTCATATCGCATACGCGCAGCGCCGTCGAGCTCGGCCAAGACCAGGTCGTGACGATCAGCCCCGACGGCCTCGCCATCACCGACTTCGACGGTAACCCCGCCGCCGGTAAGCATTTCGAGGTCGATTGGGATGCCTCCGCGGCCGAAAAGGACGGCCACGACTTCTTCATGTTCAAAGAGATCGCCGAACAACCCAAGGCGGTCGCCGACACCTTGCGGGGGCGCTTCGCCGGAACCGGCGAGATCTCGCTCGACGAGATCCGGATGTCCGATCAAGACTTCCGTGACATCGACAAGGTCATCATCGTGGCGTGCGGCACCTCGTACCACGCGGGAATGGTCGCCAAATACGCGATCGAGCACTGGAACCGCCTCGCCGTCGAAGTCGAACTGGCCAGCGAATTCCGGTACCGCGACCCCATCCTGGACCGGTCCACACTCGTCATAGCGATTTCTCAGTCGGGCGAGACAATGGACACTTTGATGGCGGTGCGGCACGCGAAAGAGCAGAAGGCACGCGTGTTGGCGATCTCGAACACGGTCGGCTCCACGATCCCGCGCGAGGCCGACGCGGTCCTGTACACCCGGGCCGGCATCGAGGTCGCGGTCGCCTCGACGAAGGCTTTCCTGACGCAGCTTGTCGCGTGCTACCTCGTCGGCCTGCATCTGGCCGGAGTCCGCGGAATCAAATTCGCCGACGAAGTCGCCGCGATCGTGACGGAACTGGCGGCCACGCCCGATAAGATCGCGACCGTCCTGTCCGGCATGCAGCCGGTCCGGGACCTCGCCGCCGCGATGCCCAATGCGGACCGCGCCTTGTTCGTGGGCCGTCACGTTGGTTACCCGGTCGCGATGGAAGGCGCGCTGAAGCTCAAAGAACTGGCCTACATGCATGCCGAAGGCTTCGCGGCGGGCGAACTGAAACACGGCCCGATCTCGCTGATCGAAGACGGTACGCCCGTCATCGTGGTCGTGCCGTCGCCGCGGGGGCGCAGTGTCCTACACGACAAGGTCGTGTCGAACATCCAGGAAGTGAAGGCGCGAGGCGCGACCGTGATCGCGATCGCCGAAAGCGGCGACGACATCATTTCCGCGCACGCCGACCACACCGTCTTCCTGCCGGTCGTACCGACACTGCTCGCGCCGCTGTTGACAGCCGTGCCGATGCAGGTGTTCGCCGCCGAACTGGCCACGGCCAAAGGCCTCGATGTGGACCAACCGCGCAACCTCGCCAAGTCCGTGACTGTCGAGTAAACGCATGTGAGCGCCGGACCGTAGGTCCGGCGCTTCGTCACGCTAAGCCGGTTTGCGTCAGGAGCGTCACGCCGCACCCAGCCAGTACCGCCGGCGCTGGAAGGCGTACGTCGGCAGGTCGACCTGCCGCGCCCGGGAGCCCGCGAAGAATCGGTCCCAGTCGACGGGAACACCGATGACGTGTGCGTGTGACAGGGCTGCCACGACCGACGTCGCCTCGCACGAGTCCGGCCGCAGCACCGGGATGAATGTCGCCGATTCGCAGCGGTCCTCGAGACCGATCTCGTCGCTACCCAAGCCCATGAAGGTGTCGACACCGGACTCCTTCAGGCGTGCGGCCGACACTTCTTCGCCGTGGAAACACGAATAGATGTGGGTCCGGCTGTCATGCGATCGATCTTCGGTCTTAAGCAGCCGCGCGCACGCGTCCGCAAGCGTCATCGCGCCGGACGCGTGGGCTGCGGACAAGGTTCCTGCAAAACACCCCACAGTGAACTCCGGTTTCAGGCCGAAGCTTTCGAGCATGCGCCACAGTCCGATCTCGATGGCAAAGTTTGCGGCCGCGGAGCGCGGCCCCGCCTCGACCGTGCCCGCGGATTCGCCGAAAGCGAGGTCGAACAGCGGCCGGTCGAGCTGCGGTTGCAGGTACGCGACGACGTCATCGACGGCGGCGGCGAACACGGTGCTGTCGCGGTACAACTGCCTGCCGAGGCCCGCGTATCCGCCGGTACCGCCGAACACGAAACCGAGGCTGGATTCGGCGACGGCACCACTGATGAGCCGAGAGTCGGGTGCATCGTCGACCAAAGCCCGCAACGCTTGCGTGAACCCGACAAGGTCGGCGGCGAACACGACCGCGCGCGAATCGTATTGTGCACGCGTCGTCGCCAGCGAATACCCGATGTCGAGCAAGGACAGTTCGGTATGCGATTCGATGTGTGACAACAGTTTGAGCGCCTGGCCGCGAAGTGCTGCTGGTGTCTTGGCCGACAATGGCCAGGGAGTGACCGGTGCGGCCAGAGCCGGCGCGGCGTCTGGGACGTCGTCCTGTTCCGCCTCCCGCGGGGCTTCTTCCACAATCAGGTGGCCGTTGGTGCCGTTGAGTCCGAACGAGTTGATCGCCGCCCGTCGGACCCGGCCGTCGCCCGGCCAAGGCTTGTTCTGCGTGATGACTTCGACCGGATGCGCAGCCCAGTCGATGTCCGATGTGGGCTTGTCGACGATGGTCTTGGGTAGCGTCTCGTGATGCAAGGCGAGCACCATCTTGATCACTCCGCCGACACCCGCGGCCGCGGCGGAATGGCCGTAGCTGCCCTTGATCGAGCCCACGTACAGCGGTTGATCCTCGGAGTGTTCCGGGCCGTAGACGTTTTGCAGCGCCCGCACCTCGATCGGTCCGCTCAGGACCTGTCCGGTGGCGTGGCATTCGACGATGTCGATGTCGGCCGGGGTGAGCCGCGCATCGGCGAG